>JAZUJI010000001.1:0-5382 GCA_045642685.1 Acutalibacteraceae bacterium
GTTCGGCTATTCGTCACTTCTTTTTTGCTTTTTGTAACACATCTATTGTAAACCTACATTAAAATTACTTTTCTCTTGAATAAAAGTCTTGAAATTTGTTGTTTGATGTTATATAATGGTGAAAGATTTTTATAGGGGGTAACTACAATGACTAAAAAAACCTTAAGATCCAAAATCGCATTTCTTTTGTCCATGCTCATGATCCTCAGCGTTGTTACCGTCGGTATGAGCGGCTGCGGTCAGAAAAATGATAATAACGAAACAGCAGCCACCGAAACCGTCGCTGACGAACCGACGCAGGAGGCGGCAGATCTGACCGAAACCACTGCTGCCGCAGACGAAACATCGGCAGAGGCAACAACAGTCATCGAAGAAACATCAGCCGCAGAAGAAACATCGGTCGATGAAACCACCGCTGAAGTGACCACAGCGGATGAAAAGCTTACGACCGAACAGATTATCGAAAAGTTCAACGCAGCTTCCAATAGCGCAAAGTCTTCTTCAAAATCCATCAAGCAAAACTACTGCATTAACACACAGGTTGACAAGCTGGAGCTGAACAGCAAGGTTCTTGAGCCTGTTGCCGATAAGCTTATCAAGGCCAACATGGGTCACGATAAAGAAAAGGAGAATGTTGTCTATTCTTCTGCTTCTCAGAAGGTCAATAAGTATCCGGTCGGCGGTCAGACTTGGGCTTCCAAGCTCACCAAGGATGATGTGAAGAGTGCTGTCATCACCAAAAACGGCAACACAAGCACCGTTACCATTAAGCTGAAGGATGACCTGACTCCGAATAAGGGTACACACGCAGGCAAAGCGTTCTCTTTGGTTACAAAGCAGCAGATCGTTGATGGCGCCGGTTCTCTCGGCATGAAGTTCATCAAAGAAAATTCCATCAACCTCACTTATAAGAACTGCGTCATCAAAGCAAAGATCGATGAAACGACCGGCCGTTTGATTTCGTCCAATTACTACATTGAATGGGGTCTGGCTCTTTCCACAACAGTTGGTCTTGATGTGGCTCTCTTCTTCGGCATTGAAGAAGATTATGTGATCAACTGGTAATCACATCCTTTTATTGAATATTGATATAAACCTCCGGAACGGTGTCGGAAAATGCCGTTCCGGAGGTTTTTTTGCTTTTTAGAGACAATGAAAAAGCGGGCAGCATACTGGCGTATGTTGCTCGCTTTTGAAGCAGTTATTCGCTGAAAGATGCGTTTTCAGACGATTTATCCCAAAATTGTACCGCCCTTGTACCGGACTTTTTTCTGAAAATATTTGTTTGATTTTTGAAGCACGCTCGAATACGGACGCATTTTTATTGGTCTTCATCCCGGATAGCGCCGCGGCGGATCTTTCCGCTGATGGTTTTCGGCAGCTCGTCCACAAATTCAACCACACGGGGGTATTTATAGGGAGCGGTGTGCTCCTTGACATAATTCTGAATTTCTTTTTTCAATTCTTCCGAACCGGTCGTGCCCTTGGTCAGCACAATGGTTGCTTTCACAACCTGACCGCGAACCGGATCGGGTACACCGGTGATGGCACATTCCAGCACATAGGGCAGCTCCATGAGGACACTTTCAATTTCAAACGGTCCGATGCGGTAGCCGGAGGATTTGATCAGATCATCCGTGCGCCCGAAGTACCACAGGAAGCCGTCCTCGTCACGCCACGCCATGTCACCGGTGTGGTAGCGGTCATCATACCAGGCGTCGGTCGTTTTTTCATCATCCAGGTAATAACCGACAAACATACCGTAGGGGATTTTCTTTTTGGTGCTCAGACAGATCTCACCGACCTCGCCGACTTTTGTTTCCTCACCGTTTGCGTTGATCAGCTGAATATCAAACTGCGGTGTTGGTTTGCCCATGGAACCGGGGCGGATCTCCGCACCGATCAGGTTGGCAACCGTCAGCGTGGTTTCGGTTTGACCGAAGCCCTCGTGAATCATCAGACCGGTTGCGTTTTTGAATTGTTCGTACACTTCTTCATTGAGGGCTTCACCGGCGGTGGTTGCGTGCTTCACACTGCTGAAATCGTACTTGGTCAGATCCTCCTTGATGAAGAAACGGTACATGGTCGGCGGTGCACAGAATGTCGTTATATTATAATCATGGAACATCGGCAGGATCTCGGAAGCATGGAAACGGTCAAAGTCGTAGGTGAATACCGCTGCCTCGCATAGCCATTGACCGTACAGCTTGCCCCAGACCGCTTTGCCCCAGCCGGTGTCGGAAATGGTGAAGTGCAGTCCGTCCGGGTCAACATTGTGCCAGTAGCGTGCAGTGACGATGTGACCGATGGGGTAGGCGAAGCTGTGAGCGGCGATTTTCGGGTAACCTGTCGTGCCGGAGGTAAAGTACATGAGCATCTTGTCACGCACATTGTGGTCGGTCGGACGGGGAAATGAAGCAGAGGCTCCGGCAATTCCTTCGTCAAAATCCAGCCAGCCTTCCCGTGTGCCGTTGACGCACAGCTTGAATTCCAGGGTCGGACTTTCTTTGTGCGCTTCGTCAATGAAGTCACGCACTTCGCCGTCGCTCGTGGCGATGACGGCACGCACCTTGGCGGCATTAAAGCGGTAGGAAAAGTCTTTTTCGGTGAGCTGATTGGTGGCGGGAATGGCAATCGCACCGATTTTGTGCAGAGCGTTGATAGCGACCCAGAACTGCCAGTGACGCTTGAGAACCAGCACGACCCGGTCGCCCCGTTTGATGCCCAGAGAGGTCAGGTAGTTGGCGGCCTGAGAAGAAAGAGCAGACATATCGTGGAATGTGAACACACGCTTTTCCTTGTTTTTGGAAAGCCACACCATAGCGGTTTTATCCGGTTTGCTCTTTCCAAGCTCGTCCACAACATCAAAAGCAAAATTGAAGTTTTCGGGAACATTGAAGGAAATATCCGTCAGCAGTCCGTTTTCGTTTACGGTTTCATTCACAAAGCGCTTATACAGCAATTCATTGTCGGTCACTTCGGCAGCTTCGCTGATTTCGGGAAGATTTTCTGCGGAGACCGTGTCGTTCCCCTTGACAACAACGCTGATGAACTGGCAGTTTTCACCGTCAATGGCGACCATGCCGTGGGGCAGGGAGGAATTGAGCAGCATTTTGTCGCCCGGACCGAGAATTTCGGTGTGGCCGTCGATTTGCACTTTCAGCCTGCCGCTGACGATGTATTCAAACTCCTGACCGTCATGCTGTGTGCAGGCAATAGGAGCGTTTGCAAGCTTTTCGCTGTATTTGGCGGTGACCAGAAACGGGTCAATCAGACGGTTTTTGAACAGCGGTGCCATGTGCTGATATTCAAAGCCTTCCTTGCGGCGAATGGGCATACCCTCGCCGTTGCGAAGCAGAGTGTATTTGGAAAGGGTAGGCATTTCACCGGTTACCAGAGCCGAAAGGTCGGTTTTGAAAGCGGTGGCGCACTTATGCAGAAAGGTGAACGACATATCCCGGTAGCCGTTTTCACTTTCGATATATTCCCTTTGGCTCACGCCGGTAATTTCCGCCATCTGCGCCGGGGTCAGCCCCATGATGGTTCTCAGCTCCCGGATACGCCCGGCGATGCTTTGCAGTTCCGAATTGGTGCTCATGTCTTTTCTTCCTCCCGAAAAAGAATATCCATAAGAAAAGCCTTGCAGCGTGATGCTGCAAGGCTCATTGAACGGTTTCGGTTAAACGGTTCAGGCTTTCTCAGCATGACGCATTGTGACATTATCAATGGTAATGATAATGCCGGTAATAATTATTGCGATGCTGAATAATGCTACCACGAAACGATTCCTCCTGCGGATGATGAAGTAATCATATCACTTTGATGCGGTGCTGTCAATGCTCCTTGCAAAAAAATAACGGATTCTTTTTAATATATTCGCCGCATTTGTCAAACAGATTGCTTTCTTCACTCAGTTTGGCAAATTCGCTGTCAAGCTTATTCAGAATCTCGGGCAGAACGGACGCATTTTCGTTATCCTCATCGAAACAGTCAAACATCTGCCGGACGGTTTGGGCTGCATCGGCATCCAGCATTGCCTGCGCCGCTTTTGCGGCATCGCCCGTGAGCGGCTGTGTGCTGCTGCGGAAAAAGTCGGAAAGCTTTTTTTCTTTAGCATCGGTCAGCAGATAATATATGGAATAAATAAACTGCTGAGGCTGCGTTAAGCCGTTATAAAAAGCAAGAGAATCGCTTGCTGTCTGGCATCGGCTTTCGAGAATCAGCGCAATTCCCTCAAAGAGTGACTCAGCCGGAGCGGCGGCAATGATTTCTTCCGTCAAATCGGCATACGCATCCCGCAGTTCCTTTTCCCGTTTTGCCTTTGCGATCAGTTCGTTGTTGCGTCCGTGTACCCGCCGTGAAGCGGCAGCGGCTTTTCTGACCACAAAGACGGTCAGAACGATCAAGCCGAGCAGAATTAAATATAAATACCAATACTCTCTCATGTTATCAATCACCGTCGGTTCCCTCCAAAAGCTGTTTGTAAATGTCACCTTTTTTGAACGGGCTTGCTTTGGCGGCGAGCTTGGCGGCTTCGCTCATGCTGATGCCTTTTTCCATCAACGCCTTTGCCTGCGTAACGGCATCATCCAGCGTTTGCGCTTCCTCTTGCTCTTCGGGCGCACCCTCAAGAATCAGCACGATTTCACCCTTGAGTGAATTGTCGGCATAGGCAGCACTTGCCTGCTCTAAAGTGGTGTGAATCACTTCTTCGTGGATTTTGGTGATCTCACGCACAATGGCGATATGCCGGTCACCGAATGTTTCGTACATATCTTTCAGCGTGGCAGCAAGCTTATGCGGTGCTTCGTAAAAGCACATGGTGCGCTTTTCGTTTTTCAGCTGCGCCAGATGCTCTCTGCGTCCGGCTTTGTTTACGCTCAGAAAGCCCTCAAAGCAAAACCGTTTGGCGGACATTCCGGAAAGAGCCAATGCGCTGACAAAGGCGCAGGGACCCGGCACGACCGCAACCGGCAGACCGTTTTCGTGGCACATTCTTACCAAATCCTCGCCCGGGTCGGATACGGCAGGCATACCGGCATCGGTGACAAGGCAGGCATTTTCGCCGGCGGCGAGCCGGGCACAAATCTGTGTGCCGCGTTCTGCCTTGTTGTGTTCAAAATAGCTCACCAGCGGCTTTTTTATGCCGAAATGGTTGAGCAGTTTCATGGTGACCCGTGTGTCTTCGGCGGCAATGAAGTCACATTCCCTCAAAGCCTCCACCGCACGGGGTGAGAAATCGCCTAAATTTCCGATCGGCGTACCGACCACATAAAGTGTTCCCATGGTTCATGCTTCCTGTTCTTTTTCGGCATATTCGCCGAGGATTCGTTTCAGTTCTTCCGGATTCTTCATATTGAGCGGCTTTTCGATGAAGTCGGA
>JAZUJI010000002.1:0-5701 GCA_045642685.1 Acutalibacteraceae bacterium
TGTGGGTCGTCTCGGTAAGGTTCTCGGTCCCCGCGGCTTGATGCCCAGCCCGAAGGCCGGCACAGTCACCCCCGATGTTGCAAAGGCAGTTAACGAAGCAAAAGCAGGTAAGATCGAGTACAGACTCGACAAAACCAACATCATTCACTGCCCCATCGGCAAAACCTCTTTCGGTGCCGAAAAGCTGGCTGAAAACTTCAACACCCTGCTTACCGCAGTTGTGAAGGCAAAGCCCGCAGCCGCCAAGGGTCAGTACATCCGCTCCTGCGTCGTCGCTTCCACCATGGGCCCCGGCATCCGCATCAACCCCGCAAAGGTTGTCAGCACCGAGGAATAATTCTTCCGTTTTTAACAGGGCAGCTTCGGTTGCCCTGTGATTTTGAAAATTTTTGCACATTTGCTTGACAAAGAAAAAACACTGTGCTATAATTTTCTATGCTGTTCCGAAGACAGCAGGTCGCAGTTTGATCACTGCATAAAGGTTTCCCACCTGCCGAGGTTCAAAGCACGCATTTATTATGATAATGCTATGCTCTGTCCTCCAAACGGTGGGCAGAGCTTTTTTGATATTCATTAATCCGGAGGTGAATCCACACTATGCCAAGCGCAAAGGTACTCGAACAGAAGAAGCAGGCAGTTGCCGATCTTGCTGAAGCACTCAAAAATTCCTGTGCCGGCGTGGTCGTTAACTACAGCGGTATCACCGTTGCCGAAGACACCAAGCTTCGTGCTGACCTCAGAGCCGAAGGTGTTAAGTATTCTGTCGTTAAGAATACCCTCCTCAAGCTCGCCGCCAAGGAAGCTGAAATCGCTATCCCCGATGAGGTTCTCAACGGCACGACCGCAATCGCAACCAGCGCAGACGACTATGTTGCTGCTGCCAGAATTCTGAGCAAGTTTGCCGCAACAAGCAAAACATTTGAAATTAAGACCGGTTATCTCGACAAAGAGATCATCAGCCTTGAAAAAATCGACAGCCTTGCCAAGCTTCCGTCCAGAGAAGTTCTTCTTGCTACGGTTTGCAACGCATTCCAGGCTCCGATCGCATCCTTCGCCCGTGCAGTCCAGGCTATTGTTGATAAGCAGGGTGCACCCGCTGAAGAAGCTCCCGCAGCTGAAGCCGCTGCAGAATAATCAAAAATCAACAACTTATCATTTGGAGGTAAATTAAAATGTCTGAGAAGATTGAATCGATCATCGAAACCTTAAAGACCCTCACTGTTCTTGAGCTCTCCGAGCTTGTTCACGCTGTTGAGGATGAATTCGGCGTATCCGCCGCTGCTGCTGTTGCTGTTGCTGCCCCCGCTGAGGCTGCTGCTGCCGCAGAAGAGAAGACCGAATTTGATGTTGTTCTTGCCGAAATCGGTGCAGAAAAGATCAAGGTCATCAAGGCTGTTCGTGAGATCACCGGTCTCGGCCTTGCTGAAGCTAAGGCTCTTGTTGACGGCGCTCCCAAAACCCTTAAGGAAGCTGTTTCCAAGGATGACGCTGAAGCTGCAAAGGCAAAGCTCGAAGAAGTCGGCGCAAAAGTCGAACTCAAATAAGATTGTTTTTTCGGAACGGTCGGTTTTTGCCGACCGTTCTTTTTTTGTGTTAAAAAACCGTTTGCGCTTTGCTATACTGAAAGCATAAGTAACAGGAGGAAAAACAATGAGAAAGAACATTCTTCAGCCTGCAAACACCATTTGTGTTGCCGAACAAATCAAAAAATATCTCTGCGACAACATCTATATGCTCTGCCTTGCTTTAACGGCAATCGGCAGCTACGGATTTTTTATCAGCCATTTTTCCGTCAGTGTCGATGATTTGAAGTACCATTACACTATTACGGAGGGTTGTTCACGCAGGGACGTTATACCGGCAGCTTAATTGAACGCCTTTTCGACCTGACCGATAATATCGTTTGAATCCAGGATTTTGTGGGAATTGTATTTTTCTGTTTTGCCTCTATTCTTTTGTGTGTTCTGTTTGATTCCCATGTAAAAACCAAGAACCACATTCCTCAAATTCTTTTCTCCTGTCTGTTGATTTCCTATCCCCTGCATTCTACGCTGTTTGCTTACGGCGGATGTTCAATGGCCATTGGTGTTGGCTTGACCTTTACCGTTTCAGCGCTCTTGCTGATTCAGGATTATTTATCTTCACGCAAAAAGCTGCGTTTGGCTCTTGCCATTGTTCTTCTGATTCTCGTCGTTTCGTGGTACGAATCGCTTATGGTATTGTATGTTCAGATCGTATTCGCAATCCTGTTGCTCGAACAAATCAACGCAGAAAAAAATAAAATTCTCAAAATTCTTTTCTACCGGATTCTTCTATGCTGTTCCCGCAATCATTGCCTTTGCAGCAGAGTTGATTATCACAAAACTGCTCAACCTCGCTTGGAAAATCCCTGTCGGTGATTATCACGCAAACAAAGCTTTGTCTCTTAATTTTTCGGATAAAACCGAGCGTCTTAATCAACTCAATTATATCATTTTCGGTAATTATCTCCGTAGCGCTATTCAGGCTTTGTTCTATCCGCCAATGATCATTTTCGGGATCGCCTTGATTCTTTTCGGGATTGTCGGCTTAATTCACAGTATTCGTAAAAAAAGCACTGCATTATTTTTGACCTATTTCGGAATCACTGCCGTCAACTTTGTGCTGCCGCTGTTTATGGGTCGGGTAGCCTACCGTACCTGTCAATCCTTTGCGTTTTTAATTGCGTTCGGTGCATTCCTGCTTTATGATCATTTTGCAAAAGGAACCCGTAAACCGCAAAAATATTTTTCAAAAGTCATTTTGGTCGGGCTTGCCTGCCTTATCTTCTTCCAGACAGCGCAAATCAACAGTATCTTTGCAACCGACGATATGCGCTATCAGCAAGAAAAAGATACGATCGTCCGAATCGGCAGCTACCTGCTCGAAAACGACATGGATGACAAGCCGCTCGTTTTTTCCGGAACGATCGATTTCAACGATGCCATCAAATCCCGTGCCTGTGTAAGCAAAGACAATGCCCTTTATCAGCTTCTGCTGAAAGTTCCGTGGCTCGGTGAATACTGCAAAGGGCTATCCAAAAACAGAACAGACCATTATGCTTTCGCCGTGCAGGATTCCATTTGTATTTCCCTGATCAATCTTGATCTGCAAAACCATGAATACGGCAAAGAAGACGGTGAACTCGATTTATTCATCCGCTACTGCGGCTTTGACACGATCAAAACCGGCTCAGAAGCACAATTCGAGGACGCAAAAAAATATGTCAATGAGCTTCCTGCCTGGCCGCATCAGGGCTCTGTAAAAGACATGGGCGATTATGTGCTTGTGAATCTCGGTGAATCCACCATGGACAATCTTTCCTGACATAAAGAAAGACCCCGCGCTGAAAATCAGTGTGGGGTCTTAACATATTGAGCACAAATATCTTACTTTTTTCTGTAAAGCATTTTAAGCGGTGTAGTGTCTTCGTTCAGAAGCTGAAGGCTATCAATACCGAACTTATCCATGACGGCAAGCCATCTTTCCTCCATACCCTCAGCATATTCAACAGGAAGAAAACCTGCATTAAGATAGCTCTTGACGGCTGCCGGTCTGCCTTCGCCGGTCGTGAGCGAAACATATTTTACTCCTCTTTCTTTCAATGTTTTCATGACTATCCATGAAAGATATTTTGAAAGATCTTTTCCCCGAAAATCCTTTTTGATCCCGACCCAGTGCATATCACCCATGCCTGTTGATTTATATACAAAGGATGTCGCCGTGCCGATATGCTCTCCGTTGTAATCCAGAAACCATGTATCTTCCTCGGGAACAATGTCCTCAAAATCAAAGATTTCCTGCTTGAAGCGCTCCTCGTCCGTCTGGTCTGAATGATCCCATGTTCTGATACATTCGTTCCAGTCACGGATATCACGCTCTTTATTCTCGGGTGAATAGTGCGAAAAAGAATAACCCTCGGGAAGAACATAGTCTTTGACCGGGTTATCCGTCGACCAGTACATTTTCAACTGTGATGCCATAGAGATCCTCCTTAATCGTAATAAAATAATATTTTCCCACCGTTTTTTGTGATGCGGTTATATTGCGTGCCGGTGTTCATATTCCCGGCAAATTCCGTTTCGTAGACAACAGCCGAGCTGCCATCCTCGGCTTCAACACCGATATAATAGTTGCCGTCCTGCGGCACATTGAAATTCGCTTCGATCCGCTTCATTTCCTCACAGCTGAACGGTTTTTCAAAAGCGACAGTGCCTGTGCAGGAGTCTTTAACAAAAATGCGGCAGCTCCCGCTTGTCTGAGCCGTAACGAAGAAGGCGCACAGCTCAGCAGCTTTAAGGTAAAGCCCTTGATAAATCATACCGAGGCTTTCAAGCCTTGCATATGATTTTTCACTGCGTATGATTTCGGCTTTTTCCGTCATCCAGTATACTTTTCCGTTAGTAAAATCACCGTTTCTCAGTGTTTGCATGGAACGGAAGCCGGTTAAACCGCTGACAGGAGTTTCAAAGAAATTTGTTTCGATCGCATCGATCACATTGTTTTCAAATATCATATTCGTAACAGGGTGAGGCTCGGTTTTCGTTGTGTACGGATTGAAATTCCAGTTACCGAGAGTTTTGAAATGATTGTCATGAACATAAATGTTGCGCACCTCGATTTTTTCAAGGTCTGGGCAGTCGATCCCCCAGAGAATCATTCCGAACGCTTTGCAGTGATTGGACTCAAGATCATTGTGGTCGATCTCGATGTTTACTGACGGCTGAGGTTCGTCCGAGTTCCACCACTCGCTGCGGCGCGGGTCTTTATATGACGAGAAAACATATACCGAGTCATCTCCCGTATACATTTTGCATCCTGTAACACGCATATTCTGACAGTTCATCATACATATTCCGTCACCGTTCCCGTGCGACCATTCAAAAATTTTCACATTTTTGATCAACCCGTGATGGCAGGTAAACGGCATCATTGCATAGCCGTGATAGTTATTGATCGTGATATCCGATATTTCAAAATCATATACTCTGAAAAAGCCGATGGGGCAGCAGCGGACAAGCTTATCGGGCTGCGCCTGTGCCATTCGGATGATCCCGTTTCCGGTGATTTTGAAGCCATGAGAACCTTCGGGAGCGAAAATAAACGGATAGTTTTTATACCATGTGTGGCTCCATTTTATTGTCTCGGAAAAATTGTGCCCGATCAGCGGAGTATACGGCTCATAACCGCTGCCGACAGGCTTTACATATCCTCCGAGCTCAGAAGTCTGAAGAAGCTTTGCGCCATCCTCAAAGTGAAGCTCAATGTTGCTTCGGAGCACAATGCCCGTAACGGAATAAGTTCGGTTTCCGCCGAGAATAACGGTTCCTCCGCCGCAGGAGTATACATGGTCGATCGCCTGCTGTATTGCTTCACGGTCATCGGTTATACCGTCACCCTTTGCGCAGAAGGGTGCGTCGGAAACGCAAACCGTAAGTCTGTTTTCCAAATAAATTTCTCCTTTGCTGAGATGTTATCAAGAGAATGATAGCATAATATCAGGCTGTTTTCAATAAAAGCGAAACTTGTTTATGTAAATAAAATGTATGTGTTACAATGATGTGAGACAGTAAGGAAAAAAAGAGAAGCGAATAGAGCGAACCTGTGTTAAGGTAGAGTTGCAAGACAAAACCGAAAGGCAGGTACTCTAATCGCTATGAATAAGATAACACAAGATATGCGG
>JAZUJI010000003.1:0-3202 GCA_045642685.1 Acutalibacteraceae bacterium
TTCGATGACGGAATCCCAATCCAGCTCATCGGCAAGGGTCGTTGCGTAATTGTTGTCAGACATTTTTATTTTCTCCTTTATTTCGATTTAATCAAAACGGTTCTTTGCGATTTTCTTTGATCATTCCGAAAACCTGTTTCCATGCGCCAATCAGGCAGCCGTTGATGAAGTCGGCGCCGTAATTGGCGATCGGTGTTCCGAACGGGAAGTAGCCCCGTCCGGCAACGGCGGTACGGATCTCTTCATCGGTCACGCCGTTGGAAATCATCAAATCGGCAAGCGGTTTCGGGATCCCGTCGGGAATGACGGGCTTTTGCTGTTCGGGGGCAGGCGGTGATGCGGGTGTCGGCTCGTCATCGTCTTCGAGCGATTCAAAATCCCGCTGAATTTGGCTTACCTGCGGCGCAGCAGCGGCAGCCGCACCGGGAATACAATGTGCAATAGTCGAATAATCAAGTGGCAGTTCTTCGGGTAAATTGTGGCGGTTCTTGGCATCCCAGCATGGGGAATGCGTGGTATACATAATGCGCTGACCGCCTGTTGCTTTGTGCTTTTTGCCCTTGTCATCGGTTGCATAAACAACCGTTTTGTAATTGGCGAAGAGTACCATGTCTGCCCATTCCTTGAGCATGGCCGCTGTTCGCTTTTCGGTCTTCTTGATGCCGAGTTTCATTTCCCACCGGTCGTATGCGCCCTGCTCGTCCGGCTGTTCAAACTTAACAAGCTGTGCATGAGCCGATATAGCGACATTCACGCCGGCATCAATAACCTCTTGGAGCTTATTGAGCAGTCTGCCGAACTCCTCACCAAGGTATGTAAAACCGTTTCCGTATCCGAAATCCTCAATGCCGGACTTTCCGGCATTAGAGCAAATGTGCTCTGCACAGAGCCGTTCCGCCCAGTCCGCCGTGTCGATGCAGAGTGTCTTGCAAACGCCGGGTGTGTTCTTGACATAATCAATCTGCTCCAGGAGCATACTCCATGAAGAAGGCTTGTCGAACCGTTTGACATCCATGCGGAAAGTGCTGCCCTCGGTGTCAATAAACAGCGGGTCGGGAAAGTGAGAAAGGAATGTTGATTTTCCGATTCCCTCAACGCCGTACAGGATGACCTTTTGCGCTTTTTGGATTTTTCCTTTGGTGATATTCATTAAAACTGACCTTCCTTCCATTGCTTTACAGGCTCTTTTACGAAGCCGTCTTCGATCAGCACACTGCATTCATCGCCTGTGCTTACCCTTGTAGCGATCGCCTGCAAGCCCTGCTCCGTAAGCCAATCCCCGAACGACTGAAGCGTATCTGCGTCAAGCTGCTCCAGCTTATCCAGCAGCACAAAACCGCAATTCGGGTTCAGCTTTCGGACAATGGCGGTGGCGGCAATGAGCTGTTCCGAGCCGCTCATGCAGTCCCACGCTTTGCCGTTCATGGTCAATTCGCCGTTTGAAACCGAAAGCCCTGGCAGCGGCAGATCCGCTTTGTCGAGAAGTGCCGTTTTTGCATTGCGAACAGCATCAAGCTCATCGGTGAGATCTTTGTAATTCTGCCGGAACTGCTCCGCTTCGGACAGCGCACGCTCACGGTCAAGATTAGCCCGCACCTTGATGTTGATGGCTTCGATATTCCGCAAACTGTCCTCAATTTCGGCGGTGCTCTCGTCAATCAGCTGTTCGGCGGTCTTTTCCGCCGTAGCCAAATCTTCGTTAATGTGTTTCTCTTCTTCGAGAAGTTTTGTCAGCTCCCTGCGTGCTGTTTCGATTCTGCCTTGAATTTGCAGCTGAGAAGCTTTCAGGCTGTTCAGGTTCTCCCGCTTCCGCCGGTTTTCGCCGTTCCTGGCAAGAATTTCCTGCTGGCGCAGGATCAATTCTGTAGCAGATACAGGCGTTTCGGGCGCATCGTGGTAGAAGGTCATTTCCAGCGCATACTTTGCTTTCTGATCGGCGATCTGACCGACGGCATGGCGGCGGTTGTAAATATCCTGCTCGTCACGCTCAAGCTGTGCAAGCTGTTCTCCGACGCCGATGATGCGAAGCAAGGTGTTTGCCTTATCCTTATTTGACGAATTAAGGAACCTCGGAAGATCCAGCGCAAATTCACTGATGAAATCATTCAGCAGCTGCTGACCGTACCGGTGGTTTTCGCGGTCAGATACTTTTAAGGTTCCCTTTTCACCTTTTCTTTCGGCAACAAGCCCGTTGCTGAGCGTGACTTTAAGATGCGGTGGAATGGCCGAACCGTCTCTTGCGGCGTTGGTCGGGCGAAAACGGTCACCGCCGAGTGCCCAGGCGATGGCATCAAGAACGGAAGTCTTGCCCTGACCGTTGTTCCCACCAATAACCGTAAGTCCGGTTTGAGCCGGTTCAAGCCTTACGGCCTTGATGCGTTTGACATTTTCAAGCTCCAAGCTCGTGATTGAAATTGACATGGTTTTTCTCCTCCTGATTTTTATCTTGATTCTTCGTAAATTCTGCCTTTGACCTTAATGGATTCCGCAAATGCTATTACTTTGCGGGTATAATCGGTCGATGTGATCCCTTGTGCGATCAGTCGATGTGCTCCTGATTCACCATTGTTGTAGCACAGAAGCACCATGTTGGTGTCCTGATATATGTCGTTCAGCCTTGCCAGTTCCTTGATTCCGGCGTATAGATTTCGGGACGGCGGGATGAACCACTCAGGGATGTAAAAATCCGGGTTGAGCTGCATATAGCCGAAGCATCCCGTTTCCTCGTTCACAGCGGCGTTGTCGAAATTCGATTCCGCGAAGATCACGCCGTAGACCAGCCGCTCGTCCAGATCGAACATTGCGCATAGTTTACGCACGATTTCCTGATGCTCCTGCGGCATCGGCACATCGTAGACTGTCCTCACCGTCAGCGGCGGGTCGGCAGGCTGTTCTTGTTCCGGCGGTTCCTGCGGCTCCGGAATCATCACCGAAACCGCACAGCTGACCAAAAAAGTTGTGAAAATAATTAAAACGACAAATGCCAGAACGACCACTGCGTCATTCATGCAGCTCGGCCTCCTCGCACAGCTTTTGAAATATTTCGCCGACGCATTTCGGACAAAGTTCAAACTCGGTGTCGTGCTCATTTTCGTTGGAAGCGAAAATCTTGACATCATATGCGCAAAATCCATCATCAGATAATGTGTCTGAATCTTTAATGACTTTCCCGCAAAAATCGCAAATCGAAGCTCTACTCATG
>JAZUJI010000004.1:0-9106 GCA_045642685.1 Acutalibacteraceae bacterium
CCGGAACGCCGCCGAACACGACTACACCAATAAGGCCTTTGTCAACGGCGTTTTTTCACAGTATTCCACACAGGATCTATGTGACTTTTTCCGCTCTCTCGGGCTGTATACCCGAGCAGACAGCGAGGGCAGACTGTATCCGCTGAGCAACACGGCGGCAAGCGTGCTGGATGCGCTGCGGTTTGAATGTGCGCATTTGGGTGTTGAAATTCAATGCGGCATCCATGCGGAAAGCGTGAAAAAAACAAACGGCGGTTACACGGTGAACGACCGCTTTTCTGCACGCAAACTCATCGTTTGCTGCGGCGGCTGTGCCGCACCGGCGCAGGGCAGCGACGGCAGCGGCTTTGCGCTTTTGCGTTCGCTCGGTCACACCATAACACCCTTAAAGCCGTCTTTGGTTCAGCTCACCACCGACACGGCGAAGATTCGTGCGCTCAAGGGAGTTCGTGCCACGGCGAGGCTGACCCTTTCCACCGGCGGAGAAGCCGCCGGCGAGGTGCTGTTCACCGACTACGGTCTGAGCGGTATCGCCGCCATGGATCTGAGCCGCTTTGTTGTGCCGAACCGGAAAGCAGCCGTCACGCTGGATTTTCTGCCCGGGTTTTCGGAAAACGAACTGGTTGAGATCCTCACGGATCTATGCCGCCGTGATCCCGGCTTGCCCGGTGAAAACACGCTGACGGGGCTGGTGCCGAAAGCTCTCGGCTCAGCGGTGCTGAAAGACTGCCTCGGTGCGGTGCCGCAGACGGCAGGTGCGATCTCGCCGAACCGCTTCGGTGCCCTTGCACACACGCTCAAGCATTTTTCGCTGCCGCTCACCGGCACAAAGGGCTGCCGGGAAGCGCAGGTCACCGCCGGCGGCGCACAGGTGAGCCAATTCGACCGGCGCACGCTGGAATCCCGCCTTTGCCCCGGGCTTTACGCCTGCGGTGAGGTGCTGGATGTGGACGCAGGGTGCGGCGGCTTCAACCTGCAATGGGCGTTCCTTTCCGGGCTTGTCGCCGGGAAAAACGCCGCTGAAAAATAAAGGCAGCACCACAAAATTTTTGCTCATGCAGGTCTTTGGCGTTTCGCCGACTGCGGTCGCCGCCCAAAGGCTCCGCCTTTGGAATCCGCAAGCTTTTGTAAAAGCTTGAGCAAAACTTTCATATTTACGAACTATCTGAAAAGAAATCAGGGTAAAAATGGGAACAGAAGAAAGCAAAAAACAATATAAGCTGATGATCGAAACACCGATCCCCCGTCTGGTGACCAGCATGGCGGTACCGACAGTCATCAGTATGCTCATCACCGTCATTTACAACACGGCGGATACCTTTTTTGTTTCGCAAATCAACAAATCCGCTTCTGCCGCCGTGGGTGCCATTTATCCGATCATGGCGATCATTCAGGCGGTCGGCTACGGGCTTGCCATGGGCGGCGGCAGTCTGTCGAGCCTGATGCTCGGCAAAAAAAAGGACGAAGAAGCGAACCGCTATTCGACCACCGCTTTTTTCACGGCGATCGTTTTCGGTATGCTGGTTGCCGTAGGCGGTCTGCTGCCGGGTACGGGGTTTCTGCGCCTGATCGGCTGTTCCGATACGATGCTGCCCTATGCGAAAGCCTACGCCAAAATCATTCTGCTCGCCGCTCCGCTGAGCTGCTCCTCGTTTGTGCTGACCAACATCCTGCGTGCGCAGGGCAAGGCAACGCTCACGATGTGGGCACTCGGGATCGGCGGCTTATTAAATCTGGGGCTTGATCCGCTGTTTATTTTCACCCTGAAGCTCGGCACGGGCGGTGCCGCTCTGGCAACCATTATCAGCCAGGCGGTGAGCTTCGGCATTTTCCTGTTCGTGTTCCTCACGGGTCGTTCCATCATCGTCCTGCACCCGAAATACATCTCCCGCCGCATAAAGGATTACCGGCAGATCATCCTGACGGGGCTGCCCACCATCTGCCGCCAGAGTCTCGGCAGCCTGTCTGCCGCATTGCTCAATGTGCAGCCGGAGGCCTACGGCAGCGCCGCCGTGTCTGCCATCACCATTGCCAACAAGGCGTATGTGCTGGTGCGCAATGTGGTGCTCGGCATCGGGCAGGGTTTTCAGCCCGTGGCAGGCTACAACTTCGGCGCAGGCGAAAAAAAGCGCACCTGGAAAGCGTTCACCTTTGCCTGCAAGATCGGCACGGTGCTGTGCTTTGTCTGTGCCGCCGCCATCGCCGTTTTTGCCCGGCCGATCATGAGCTGGTTCAGCAGCGATGCGCAGGTCGTGGAAATCGGCATCAGCACGCTGCATTTTTGCTGCGCCGTCATGCCGTTTATGGCGGTTTCCACCTATGTCAATCAGCTTTATCAATCCCTCGGCTTCAAGGCGCAGGCAACCTTTCTTGCCTCGTGCCGCCAGGGCATTTTCTTCGTGCCCGCCATCTTCATTCTGCCGAAGCTGCTGGGCTGTGCCGGGGTCGAACTCAGTCAGCCGTTCGGCGATCTGATGACCTTTTTTGTATCCGTGCCGTTCATGGTTTCTTTCTACCGCAAGCAGCTTAAATGACCGCAGAGCAAAAAATACCGTTCAAAAAATGCGAACCGCCGCACCGCTTGAAGTGCTTCGGTTCGCATTTTGTGTTGTTATCGGTTACGCCTGAGGCAGATCATTTCTGGTCGATTTTCGGGAGCATGAAGAAAATGGTTTTGAAGAAGGCGATGAAACGAGCGCCGAAGCTTGTGTTCACCGTTACCTGCTCGACCTCACCTTCGGAAAGAAGGGCTCCGTCTGCCGCCAGCACTACGGGCTGAACGCTATAGCTCGCCTTTGCTTTTTTCACGGTGAAGCTTTCACCCGTGCCTTTATCGGTGCCGTTCACAAGCCAGTGTACCGCTGCGCCATCGGGCAGCTCTGCGGAATCGGCGTGGAAGGTCACGGTCGTTTTGTATTCGACCGCTTTGTTTACCACATAGCCCTGAAGAACCGTCTGCAGCGGGTTGAAGTGCAGCACATCCGTCACATAGTCGTTTCTCTCACCGAGATTAATTTTTACCCATTGCTCCGGTGTGCCAAGGTAGTAAACAGCTTTCGGGATATCAACAAAAGAGGAAAGCGCATCGGTTCCGATGGCGGTCACGCTGCCCGGGATAATAATGGTTATGACTTCGGATGCGCTGTAAAACACACAATCGGCAATGGTCTTTGTGCCGTCCTTGATCGCATAACGGCTGTTTTCGGAATCATTTGTATCGACCAGATGATTCCCGATGTAAAGCATTTCGTTTTCCCAGTTCGATTCATTGTTGTAATATGCCGTGTCGCCGAATGCGCAAGTGCCGATGCTTGTTACGCTGTCCGGAACGGTGATATCTGCCAAATCGGAGCAGCTCGCAAATGAGGAGTCTCCGATGCTTGTTACACTGCTCGGGATCGTGATGCTTTTCAGCCCGTTGCAGCCGTAAAATGCATCAGCGGCGATACTTGTAACGCCATTCGGAATGATCGTGTTTTGGCAGCCGAAAAGCAGGGTGTTGCTTGCTGTTTTGATAATTGCATTGCAGGCATTACGGCTGTCATACACCGGGTTCCCGGCAGCAACGGCAAGGCTCGTCAGCCCGGAGCAGTAGAAAAACGCATTGGCTCCGATGCTCGTGACACTGTTCGGAACCGTAACGCTTGTCAGGTTATCGCACCATTCAAACGCCCGATCCCCGATGCTTGTTACGCTGTTCGGGATCGTGATGCTTTTCAGCCCGGTGCAGTTGTAAAACGCATCGGCGGCGATGCTTGTAACACCATTCGGAATGATCGTGTTTTGGCAGCCGAAAAGCAGGGTGTTGCTTGCTGTTTCGATAATTGCGTTGCAGGCGCTGCGGCTGTCATACACCGGGTTTCCGGCAGCGACGGCAAGGCTCGTCAGCCCGGAGCAGTAGAAAAACGCATTGGCTCCGATGCTCGTGACACTGTTCGGAACCGTAACGCTTGTCAGGTTATCGCACCATTCAAACGCCCGATCCCCGATGCTTGCCACGCTGTTCGGGATCGTGACGCCTGTCAGCTCGGCGCAGTCGTAAAACGCAGTTTCCGCAATGGTCTTTGTGCCGTCCTTTATTGTATAATTGCCGCTCAGGTAATCCTCTGCCGCAATCAGGTGGTTCCCGATGTAAAGCACACCGTCTGCCCACTTCGATTCGTTGTTGTAATATGCCGTATTGTCGAACGCATACGCTCCGATTTGCTTTACACTGTCCGAAATCGTGATGCTTACCAGCCCGGTACAGCTCGCAAACGCCCAAGTTCCGATGCTTGTTACGCTGCTCGGAACGGTGATGCTCCTAAGCCCGGCGCAGTCGTAAAACGCAGACCCTGCAAGGGTCTTTGTGCCGTCCTTTATTGTATAATTGCCGCTCAGGGATTCTTTTGCCGCGATCAGGTGGTTCCCGATGTAAAGCACACCGTTTTCCCAATTAGAGCGATCGTTGTAATACGCCGTATCGTTGAATGCATACGCTCCGATTTGCTTTACACTGTCCGGAATGGCGATATTCGCTAATCCGGTGCAGCCCTCAAACGCACAATCCTCAATGCCCGTTACGCTGTTCGGAATGGTGATGCTCGTCAGCCCGGTGCAGCCCGCAAACGCACCTGCTCCAATGCTCGTTACGCTGTCCGGAATGGTGATGCTCTTAAGCCCGGTGCAGCCCGCAAACGCACAATCCTCAATGCCCGTTACGCTGTTCGGAATGGTGATGCTCTTAAGCCCGGTGCAGCACGCAAACGCACTTGCTCCAATGCCCGTTACGCTGTTCGGAATGGTGATGCTCGTCAGCCCGGTGCAGCCCGCAAACGCACCTTCTCCAATGCTCGTCACACCGCTGATGATAAGTGTTTTTATGGATTCACTGAAAGAATACCACGGATAGTAATAGAATGAAGAATGCATTTCTCCACTGCCGGAAATCGTCAGCGTTTGCGAAGCACTTTCGTAGCTCCACACAGCGTGCTCACCGCAGCTGCCGCTGTTCTCTGCCGCAGATGCAAGCATCATCGGGAAGCAGCCGGCCAGCAAAGCCGCTGCCAGAAGCAGGGAAAGAACTTTTTTGACGGATGAACGCATAAATAAGACCTCCTGAAAGAACGAAAATTTATGAAAACCCGTTTCATATTAACCCAATATTAGCATTATAAAGCAGATGTGTCAATTAAAACCCGACTTTTTACTTCAAAATAAAATAAATGCCGTTTAACCTTGAAAAACAGCAAAAATTGTGGTAATTTATTCTCAACATATCCTTCATAAAGATAAGGAGAGACTATGAAAAATCAAACTGTTATCGTGCTCGATTTCGGCGGTCAGTACAAAGAGCTGATCGCACGCCGTGTGCGTGAATGCGGCGTTTATTCCGTCATTCTGCCGGGCAACTGTTCGCTTGACCGCATTAAGGAGCTTGACCCGATCGGCATCATCACCACCGGCGGCCCGATGAGCGTTTACAAGCCCGATTCACCCCGCTGCTCCAAAGAGCTGTTTGAGCTTGGTATTCCCGTGCTCGGCATCTGTTACGGCTTCCAGCTGATGAGCTACACCCTCGGCGGAACAGTGGAAAGCTGCAGCGTGAGCGAATACGGCCGCACCGAAATGGTCTGCGACCCCGAGAGCGCTTTCTTCAAAGATTTTGATGAAACACAAACCGTGCTGATGAGCCACACCGACCGTGTTTCCGCCGTGCCCGAGGGCTTTGTCGCAACAGCGCACACCGCCGACTGCCCCGTTGCCGCCATGGAAAACAAAGAAAAGAAGCTGTTCGGCATCCAGTTCCACCCCGAAGTGATCCACACCGACAACGGCGTGAAGATGATCCATCAGTTCCTCTACACCGCCTGCGGTGCCGTGGGCGATTATTCCATGGATGATTACATCGACCGCCAGGTCAAAGAAATTCGTGAAAAAGTGGGAAACGACAAGGTTTTACTTGCGCTTTCCGGCGGTGTGGATTCCTCCGTTTGTGCCGCTCTGCTGTCCAAGGCGATCCCGAACCAGCTGGTCTGCGTGTTTGTTGACCACGGCTTTATGCGCAAGAACGAGGGCGATGAAATCGAAGCGATTTTCTCCAAGAGAGATTTGCAGTTCATCCGTGTCAACGCAGAGGATCGCTATCTGGCGAAGCTCAAGGGCGTTTCCGACCCGGAAAAGAAACGCAAGATCATCGGCAACGAATTCATCGAAGTGTTTCAGGACGAAGCCAAAAAGCTTGAAGGCATTAAATACCTGGCACAGGGCACGATCTACCCCGATGTGATCGAATCCGGCACCGACAAGGCCTCCACCATCAAGAGCCACCACAATGTCGGCGGTCTGCCCGAAACCATGGATTTTGACGGCATCATCGAGCCGCTGCGCGGTTTGTTCAAAGATGAGGTGCGCCGTGTCGGCCGTCGCCTCGGGCTGCCCCGCTTTTTAGTGGAGCGTCAGCCGTTCCCCGGCCCCGGCCTTGCTATTCGGGTCATGGGCGACCTCACCAAAGAAAAGCTCGAAATCCTCCGCAACGCCGATGCCATCTTCCGTGAGGAAGTCGATAAGCTGCGCAAACGCCCGAATCAGTATTTTGCCGTGCTTACCGACACACATTCCGTCGGCGTTATGGGCGACGAGCGCACCTATGACTATGTGCTTGCCCTGCGTGCCGTTATCACGGATGACTTCATGACCTGCGAGTACGCACCTCTTTCTCATAAGCTTCTCTCCCGTGTTTCCACCCGCATTACCAATGAGGTCAAGGGCATCAACCGTGTCACCTATGACATCACCGCCAAACCGCCCGCCACCGTGGAGTGGGAATAATCCTATGCAGCTGTTATGTGCCCGCAAACCCTTATATATCAAGGGCTTGCGGGCTTTTGTTTTCGTGGTTTTATTTTTGCAACACTTCGCGACTGAGAAATTGCAGAAAAAAGGTTTTATTCTTGAAACACTGTCGTGTTCCGGTATTGTTTTTCTGCAAAAAATTCATCAATTTTCAGTTGCATATTCCGGGAAAATATGCGATAATTACTCCCGGTTATATTTGTTTTCATCAACTGCAATTATACCAGAAAAGCGAGCCGTTTGCACTTCTTTTCAGTGCTTTCGACTCGCTTTTTCTTTTTGGCTGTTTTGTCACAGCCCCTTCTTTGTTGGTCGGAGTGAAGGGATTTGAACCCCCGACATCCTGCTCCCAAAGCAGGCGCGCTACCAACTGCGCTACACCCCGTTTTATTGTCAACGACTGTTATTATAAAGAAAAACATCTGCTCTGTCAAGAAAAAATTGACGCTGCGCCACTGTGCTTTATTTCCGCTTGACGAAGCCGTAAAAAGCTTTTATACTTTTTATATCAATTACAATAACAATAACAATAACAAGGGGGAGAACACCGTGAAAAAGCAAAAAGGCATCCGCCGGGTCGTCTGCGCCGTTTTTCTGACCCTGCTTGTGCTTCTTTTTCTTGGTACCGGTCTGCTCTGGCTGAGCTTCGGGCGGTTTGTGGCGGCGGGGTGTTCGATTCAAAAGCCGGAAAACCGCCTTTACACCATGGAGCTGAAAGGCGACTACGGTCTGGATGAATTTCTTGCGCAGGGCGGTGCCGACACCGACACAAAGGTCGCTCAGTTTATCGCCGGCTATTTATCCCACGGGCTGTACACTTACACCGGCAATGCCGCCGGTGCGCCGTTCGGCTGTTCTACCCTGTGCGTGCGCAGCCGGAACGGAAATGTGCTGTTCGGCCGCAATTACGACTGGGAGGAAAGCACCGCTCTGATTCTGCACACCGTGCCGAAAAACGGGTATGAATCCGTTTCGACCTGCTGTGTGGATTTCCTCGGGTTCGGGGAAGCTTACCGCCCCGACGGTTCGGTGATCGAACGAGCCGAAGCCATTGCCTCCGTTTTTGTGCCGCTGGACGGCATGAACGAAAAAGGGCTGATGGCGGCGGATCTGATGGCAGGCGGAAAAGAAAAAACCGACCAGAACACCGGCAAGCCCGATTTGACCACAACAACCGCTTTGCGCCTGCTGCTTGACCGTGCCGCAACGGTGGATGAAGCCGTTGCACTGCTCGGGCAGTACGATATGCACTCATCGCTGGATTTTGCCCACCATTTTGCCCTTGCCGATGCAAGCGGAAAAAGCGTGACGGTCGAATACATCAACAACGAAATGGTGGTCACCGAAACCGCTCTGCTCACCAACCACTACCTTGCGCCGCAAAAGGGAACCAACGGCGGCGAACAGTCACACCTGCGCTATGACACGCTGAAAAAGTATATCGGCAAGCCGATGGAAAAACAGCAGGTCGCTGCCGCTCTGGAAGCCGTGGCGCAGAAAAATTTCGTTCAGACCGGGGATACACCGCATATGACCGTGTGGAGCTGGGTTTATTCGCCGAATGAAAAAACCGCCGAATTTTTCTTCCATGAGGATTTTCACAAGTCCTACACCGTGTCGTTTAATTCCAAAGATGTGTGGATTAAAAAATAAGGAAAAAATACCTTGACAACAGCACTTTTCTTTTGCTATCATGCAACCACACCATATTTATTTTTTTAGGAAGGAATGAAAAATATGATTGGTTTGGGTAAATGGGGCTGTGATGTCAACAGTATGTTTTACAGCGGCAAGGTTGAAATCGACATCACCGACAATAATGGGATTTATCACTTTGATTTGCGTCTGACGGATTTTGATGTGCCCGAATACCGTGTGCTTGATGTGCAGGAGGAAGGCAGCGACACGCTGAAAATCAAAGTGCTGGTGCCGATGATCGCCAAAGAATTGGATATGACCGTCACCTTCACCGAAGATTCCTTCAGCGGTATGGCAAAAATTCCGTTTCTCGGCAAGGTCAAGTTCAAAAACGGTTATCGGATCGCATAAAGCGAATAAAAGCGGGTTTCGTCACTTTACCGTGCGGGATTCGCTTTTTGTTGTTGTATATCTGTTGAATATGCCGCCCGAAAGCTTGTATTCCGGGTGCTTTCATGTTACAATATCATTGGTATAAAAGGGGGTGCCTGCCATGCGGCCTGTAAAAGAGCTTTTCATCGAAGAATACTGGAATATCGGTTATCGGTTCCAGCAGGGAGAAGACACCTTGCTC
>JAZUJI010000005.1:0-3134 GCA_045642685.1 Acutalibacteraceae bacterium
GAAATTGCGCTGCCAGCAGTTTTGCGCGGAATAATAGATGTTCTGCTTGCAGTCCTTATTGAACCCGGCGATCGCACCGATATCAAACGGACCGGTGATCGTTTGCTGACTGACATTGTAGTTGATTCTGCCTAAAGGGATAATGACATCGCTTTTCTGTGCGTGCGTATCTTCCGTTTTGACCGGCACGGATTGGGCGGCAACAGCAGCAGAGGCTGTTGTGGTCAGACCTGAAAACAGCATGACACACGCCGCAAGAATACACAGGAATGACCGTGAAAAACGATTGGTTGTGGTTTCGTTCATGCAATACCTCCATTTTTGTAATCCATATTTAACAATGTTAACAAATTTTTAAGAGAAATGCAAGTAAATTACAAAAAAAACGAAAAAAACACCCATAAATGAATAGAAATGCTGCCTATTTTGAAAATAAACAAAATAAGCAGTACGAAATTATGCGGCAGAATGTAAAATCAATCGTAATCCACCACACAGCGCTCGGTGATAACGGAATGTACGAATTTTTTTACTTCAAGATGAGCCGGGTGAACCTGATATCCGTCCAGCGCAGCCCGGTCGGTAAAGGTGCTGTATAATGCGAGGTCATAGCCTTTCGGGTTAAAATTAAAGCCGACCTCGGCACTTAACAGCCCGTCGATCTGACCGACCAGTGCCGTTAAGATTTCACGCATATGTTCCATGTTTGCCTGCTTGTTTTCGTCCTCACGAACCTTCCAGAATACAATATGGGTTACCATTTCTGATCATCTCCTTATTTCCATTAAACCACATTTGTCTAAAATATACAAGCGGAGAAACGATTTTTCTACAAAAACCCAAGGGAATAGCCGTGACAAAATATAAAAAATAAGGTATACTCTATATATAATATTGGGGAGATGATGACATGAGAGTAAGACAAAAAATAATCAACCGTATGATTTGTCTGTTGCTCTGCCTGGGCTGTGTTCTTGCCTGCGCCCCTTTGTCCCGTGCCGAGGGGCTGCTGCAGCTTGTCATTGACGATAATACTTATAACCGTGTTGTGCTTGATGCCGGTTCTCTGGAACTGGATCACTGGAAGTTTGATGCGAGTGAGGACACACTCACGCTCAGTAACTTCGGCACAGCCTCATCCCCAAAGGGCAGAATATTTGCCTGTCCGTACGGCGGATTTTTGACCATAAACCTGATCGGTGATAATTATATCCGCCTGGATCAGGATACGCCGCTTTTAGTGGTCGGCAATATTGTTTTTACCGGAACGGGAAGGCTTACCGTTTATTCGCCCGATTCATATTGCATTTCAACGGATTACAGCGTTTCCGTTACGGAATCCGCTTCGCTTCGTCTGGACGGCAATGCAGGTATCATGGCGATTGAAGGGTTTTCGGCTGATACAACCGGTTCGGTTACGGTTGAAGCCAAGCGAAAAGCCGTAATGGCATCAGAAGGTGTTCGTGTTACCGGCGGAACCGTGAAGCTCAGAGGAACAAACGGCTTTTATACCTCCCGCGGCAATGTGATTTTTCAGGGCGGCAATACAAATGTTGAAATTACCGCAAGCAGCACGGCTATTTATACTGCGAACGAAGAGAATTATACGGAATGGAGTGCAAACGGTGTTGTGACTGCCGGTGATACCGCTCCCGGCAGCGCTGTCACGAGTTATCATAACGAAAAATATTTTCATGCGGTCTTTTCCGGTGTGCCGAAGCTGAATGTTCCCAGACGGATCTATTGGGATGAAACTGTTTTTACTGATGGTGACAGCAACCCGGTCGGTCGTTGGACAGAGGTTGAAAATGCGATCGGATATGAAGTAAAGCTGTACTACTACAACCAGAATACCCGGGTGTATTCTTTGATGGAAACCGTTACTGTTTCGGATGGCTTGAGCTGTAATTTTGACAAGCTTTTCACGACCTACGGTCTTTATTATTTCAGTGTCAGGGCTTTGGGTGACAACATCAATTTCCTCTCCGGCAATGAATCGGCGAAAAGTGCGGACGGTTACCGCTTCACCGGAGAAATTGCAAGCCGTTTTTATGTGTCACTGCCGACTTCACCTTATTATACCGTTAAACCGGTGAGCGAGAGCACAGTCGTTTATTACGGTGAAGATTATTCTTTTACGATTGAGGTTGACCCTGCTTATTCCCAGTCACAACTGATCGTTCGCTGTAACGGCGCCCGTGTCGCTCTTCGCCACGGCCTTTACACGATTGACGATGTGTCGAGCAATCTTGTTATCACGGTGGATGATCCGACACTGAACAATTACATAATCGATATTCCGACCGATGAGGGTTATGTTATTCGGCCGCTCTATGGGTATTCCACACAGGTGGAGCACGGCGGCAAATTTGTTTTCTCATTTGATATTGATGAGCTTTACCGTTCCAAATCCAATCCCGTTGTTTATGCGAACGGTGTCGAATTGGATGAGCCGATGTACGGTATCATTTACACGATCGATGACATTACCGAAGACCAGACCATTACGGTCAGCGGCATGATTCGTGATAATTACGATGTGACCTTCTGTGAAACGGACGGTACGGTTCTTTCAACAGTGAATGTCGATCACGGTTACCCGGTTTCTCAGCCGTCAGCTCCCGCTTCGCCGGAGGGAACGACATTCCGCGGTTGGTATAATAAAGACGGTACTCCGTATGATTTCTCTGAGCCGATCGAAAATTTCAAAACCGTTTACGCCCGTTATGAAGCCCCGAAGGATGCGACCGGCACCTATCTGATTTCTTCTTATTCACAGCTTGTCTGGTTCGGAAAAGAGGTTCAGTTCGGCAATACAGCGATCAACGGCAAGCTGACTGCCGATATTTCCGTGAACAGCGGGAAATATGTCAAGGTCGGCGATGATACGGTTTTTGCCGTTGATGCGCAGCTTTGGCAGCCTATCGGCGGATATGATTATCTGGCAAGTGATGAGGATTATGTGCGTTTTTATGAAGGCACCTTTGACGGAAACAACCACACGCTGAGCGGTTTTTATGTTTCATACGATGCGATGGATGCGCACGCTTCCTATTTGGGCATTTTCGGCATTACGGCTCAGTCTGCCCAAATCAAAAATCTGAAAGTAACTTCTTCTTCGTTTGACGGCTACA
>JAZUJI010000006.1:0-7225 GCA_045642685.1 Acutalibacteraceae bacterium
ACAATGGCGAGGTTTTCTGATTTTGTAACACATCATTGACAAACCTACATAATAATGAAAAAAAGTATTTTATCCTTATATTTTTATTCAACACTTGAAATAGTGTGCAAAAACAAGTATAATATTTTAGCTCTTATTTCAACGGAACGGAGGAAACAAAGCTATGTCTGAACAGGATGCGATCCGCAAAACGCCCGGTGATACCGAATGGTTTACCCATGACCGGTTCGGAATGTTCATCCATTGGGGTCTTTATGCCATGCCTGCAAGGCACGAATGGGTGAAAACAAACGAAAAAATCACAGAAGAAAAATACGATAAATATTTCAAATACTTTGATCCGGATCTGTACGATCCCCGTGAATGGGCAAAATATGCAAAAGAAACCGGCATGAAATATGTTGTGCTGACCACACGCCACCACGAGGGCTTTTCGCTGTTTGACACGAAATACACCGATTACAGTGTGATGAACACGCCCTATGGCCGTGATCTGGTGCGTGAATTTGTTGACGCATTCCGTGCCGAGGGGATCCGCATCGGCTTTTATTATTCTCTGCTGGACTGGCATCATCCCGACTTCCCGATCGACGGGATACACCCGAGAAGAGATGATGAAAATGTCGCCGAGCTGAACGAGGGCAGAAATATGCGCAAGTATGCCGAGTTCATGCGCAATCAGGTAACGGAGCTTTTAACCAACTACGGAAAAATCGACATTCTCTGGTTTGACTTTTCCTATCCCGACAGCGAATACAAGGGAATGAAAGGAAAAGGCAAGGAGGACTGGGAAGCCGAGGAGCTTATCGCAACAGCCAGACGGCTTCAGCCCGGCATCATCATTGACAACCGCACCGGCATCGAACAGGATCTATGGACACCCGAACAGATCCAGCCGACCGAATGGGTGCGTGACGAGGCGGGAAACCGTGTGGTCTGGGAAGCGTGCCAGACCTTTTCCGGCTCCTGGGGTTATCACCGTGACGAGCAGACATGGAAATCGCCCGAAATCCTTGTCCGTATGCTGATCAACACCGTATCCTGCGGCGGAAACCTGCTGCTGAATGTCGGTCCGACCTCACGCGGTTACTTTGACAAGCGTGCCATCAAGTCGCTCAATGAAATCGGCGAATGGATGAAGTACAATTCCCGCAGCATTTACGGCTGTACGCAATCCGAATATACCGCACCGTCCGATGTCCGTTACACCCAAAACGGACACCGCCTGTATGCCCACATCTTCGCCTATCCGTTCCGTGCGCTTGTGCTGGAAGGCTTTGCCGATAAAATCGACTATGCCCAGTTCCTGCATGACGGGTCGGAGGTGCTTTACGACATAGACGAAAAAGAGAACAAGGTCACTTTCAAGCTGCCGGTCGTCAAACCCGACACCCTTGTTCCCGTCATCGAAATTATGCTCAAGGACTGATGCTGCGTGATTCTGAAAAACGCATTTATCGTAAACGAACGATTTGAAACGATCCGGGCAGACCTTGAGATAAAAGGTGAAACGATCACCGCCATCGGTGAATTGAACGGAGAGGATGAGCTTGACTGCTCCGGCATGACCGTTCTGCCCGGCATGATCGACATTCACATCCACGGCGGCCGCCTTGCGGACTGCTCGTCCGGCAAAGCGCAGGATATTCAGACGGTCAGCCGTTATTTAGCCGAAAACGGCATTACCTCGTTCTGCCCGACCACAATGACCCTGCCCGGGGATGCTTTGCAGCGTGCTTTTGCGGCGGTTCGTTCCTGCATGGGGCAGGAAGACGGTGCCTATATCCACGGCGTTCACATGGAAGGGCCGTACCTTTCACACGAAAAGAAAGGCGCACAGGCAGGCGAATGGCTCCGCAGACCCGACCTCGACGAATTTCAGCGGCTGTTTGAAATCTGCCCGATTTGCCTGGTATCGGTCGCACCCGAGGTGCCGGGTGCCGTTGAATTTGCCCGGCAGGCTTCAAAAGCCTGTACGGTTTCGGCGGCACACACGGCGGCAGGCTATGAGCAGGCGATCCGGGCGTTTTCCAACGGATTTTCACACGCAACGCACCTGTTCAATGCCATGACGCCGATTCAGAACCGGGCGCCGGGCGTACCGGGTGCCGTGTTTGACAGCGGGGATGTGACCGCAGAGCTGATTTGCGACGGCATTCACAATCACCCTGCCGTGCTGCGCATGGCATTCCGGCTGCTTGGGAAAGACCGTGCCGTGGTTGTCAGTGATTCCATGGCGGCGGCTCAGGCCGGTGACGGAACCTATCAGTTGGGCGGACAAACCGTTTATGTAAAGAGCGGAAAAGCAACGCTTGCCGACGGCACCATCGCCGCAAGCACCACCAATTTGTTTGAAGAATACAAAAATCTGCTGCGATTCGGCGTTGAACCGCAGCAGGCACTCAGAGCCTGCACCATCAATCCGGCTCGTGTCATCGGGCAGGACAGCGTTACAGGCTCCCTTGCTGTCGGAAAGAGAGCGGATATTCTGGTCACAGACGATTCACTCGACCTGAAAGCGGTTTTTGTCAAAGGCAGACGAATCCGGTAAGCACCCGTGGGCAAGCACCGGGGATCTCCCGGTGTTCGCCCTATTTCAAGCGGCCGAAAAGCGGCTCCCCGTGGGTTGAAAACAACCACCGTCTTTTCGTTGCTACCGCATATTTTCCGCTCTCAAACCATACTATGCCAACCCGGGCTTTTTGCCCCAACGATACATTAAATTATCTTTTGGAGGACTTTATGAAAACAATAGGTGTTTTGATCGCAGACGAATACGAATACGCACCGTTTTGTGACTTTGCCATGCGGCACGGTGCCGTTCAAAGCCGGGAAAACGGTTTTCGTATAACGGAGTTTGATTTATTCGGCAACAAAATTATTGCCATTGAAAGCGGGATCGGCAAGGTCAATGCCGCCACCTCCGCTTTGAAGCTGATTCTGGAAAGAAAGATCGACGAGCTTTACAACATCGGCTTTTCCGGGGCTGTTCACGGGCTGCGCCGTGGCACGGTCATTGCCGCCGCAGCTTATCAGGAATGTGATTTTGACCTGACCCCCTTAGGTTATCCACTCGGCGAAAAGCCCGGGCAGAACTTTATTTATCACTCCGACCCTTCCATGCTTGAGGCCGCCGAAAAAATCGGTCTGCCTGCCTGCAAAATCGGCACCGGAGATATGTTCCTGACCAGCTCGGAAAAGAAAAAAGAGTTTTATGAGCTGTTCGGTGTTTACGCATTCGATATGGAATCCGCTGCGATCGGAAGTGTTTGCGAACGGTATAACATTCCGTTTCTGAGTATCCGCAAGATTTCCGATGATGCCGAGGATTCTGCCGTTGATGACTACAAAGCCATGAACGAAAGCATGGAAACCGGTCTGACCGACACCCTCGCCGCCCTGCTGAAAGAGCGTTACGATGGCTGATATCTCAATGTCATCCTGCCGCCTCTGCCCGAGAAACTGCGGTGCGTTTCGCCCTGAACGGGGCACAGGCAGCGGCTTTTGCGGTCTGCCCGTTCTGCCGGGCATCTGCCGGGCGGAAAAGCATTTTTGGGAAGAACCGCCCATCAGCGGAAGCAAAGGCTCCGGTGCGATTTTTTTCAGTGGCTGCGTGCTGCGGTGTGAATTTTGCCAAAACAGCGATATCAGCCGCTGCAGCTGCGGAACCGTTACAGACGAAAACGGCTTGATCGACCTGATGAAACGCCTGGAGGAGCAAGAAGCACACAACATCAATCTGGTCAGCCCCACGCCCTATTATCCGATCATTCGCAAAGCCCTTGAAAAACATAAGCCATCCGTGCCGGTTATCTGCAACACCTCCGGTTATGAACGGGTGGAAACCCTTAAAAGCATGGACGGTCTGATTGACATTTATCTGCCCGATTTCAAGTATTCCTCAAGCGAAGCGGCGAAGCGTTATTCCGAAGCGGAGGATTACCCGGTTGTTGCCGCCGAAGCGATCAGGGAAATGTACCGTCAGGTCGGTTCACCGGTCTATGATGAAAACGGACTGATGAAAAAAGGGCTGATGGTGCGCCATCTTGTGCTGCCGGACAACATGGAAAATTCACTCGGTGTCATTGACCGGATCGACGAAAACCTGCCGAAATCCGTTCCTGTCAGCCTGATGGCCCAGTATTTCCCGACCGGGCATGAAACCCACCCGGAACTGAGCCGCCGGATCACGCAGGACGAATACGACCAAATCGTTGACTATATGCTCCTGCTCGGTATGGACAACGGCTTTTTGCAGGAGCCGGAATCTGCCGACAGCTGCTATGTACCGGACTGGAACATGAAAGAGAAGGAATAAGCTTATGAAAACACCCGAAGAATACGCAGATAAAGCCCGAAAGTTGTTCTTAGAGGGCTACAACTGTTCGCAGGCGGTTTTACTCGCCTTTGAAGATGTCACAAAGCTCGACACCAAAACCGCCGCCATGCTCGCTTCCTCCTTCGGCGGCGGAATGGGACGGCTGCGTGAGGTTTGCGGTGCCGTCAGTGCCATGTTTATGATCGCAGGTCTGACACAGGGCTATTATGACCCCAAAGCAAAGGAAGAAAAAGCGGCGCACTATGCCGCCATTCAAAGTCTTGCGGAGGAATTCAAGAAAAAGAACCGCACGATCCTCTGCCGTGAGCTGATCGGTATGAACGCAGACGGGTCTGCCGTGCCGGCAGACCGCACGGCGGAATATTATAAAAAGCGTCCCTGCGCCGATTTGGTCGGCGATGCGGCACGGATCCTTGCGGTTTACCTGCAAAGCCAATAAAAGCTGCTGTCGGAATTGAGGAAATAAAATGAAAAAATGCAAAAAATACGATAAGCTTCTGTCGCTGGCGGACGGTGCATTTATCACAGGTGCACTGCTATTGGTCGTGTTCATTCTCAAACGCATCTGGCCGTTCGGCACAATCAATGTAACAAGCGGTGATATGGCGCAGGGTACACTCCCGGTGATGTATCACATCTATGACTGGCTGCACGGCGAAAAAGCCCTGTTGTTCGACTGGTATTCGGGTCTCGGCATCAGCGTTGCCGCTTCCTACGCCGTCACACCGTTTGATTTGCTCCTTTATTTTTTCAAACGGGAGAATATTATTTACGCCCTCAGTATTCTGGTGTGGGTGCGAAGCATTGCAGCTGCCTTTACCGCAAAACTGAGCTTTGAAAAAATGTTTCCGAAGGCACCGGCCGTTTGGAAAACCCTTTTTTCGGTTTCCTATGCTTTAAGCAGCTTTGCCATGATTTACTACACCAATCTGTCATGGCTGGATTTTGTGATCCTGTTTCCGCTTCTCCTGTGGGGATTAAAGCGGCTGCTGGATGAAAACAAACCGATTCTTTACACGGTCTGCTACGCTGTCGCTCTGTATCTTTCTTTTTATCAGGGCTACATGGTTTCCCTCGCCGTGTTCTTTTTAGGCGGTCTTTATCTGCTGACGGTCGTGCCGAAAAAGCTGGCACCGCAGCGAACAGCCGTACTGGGTGTTTCCACTTTTACCGGTGCTCTGCTCTCCTGCTTTCATTCGGTCCCGTGCGCATTGCTTTCCCTATCCTCTCAGCGGTTCAGCAACAACTTAAACGATGCCGCATCCGAAGGGATGATTCTTCACCTTTTAAGGAAAACAGCATCTTACATGATCCCCGATAAGCTGCCCCTTATCATGGGGTTGGAATTTGCCGCCGCCTTTACCCTGCTGTTTTTCCTGCGCAAGCTGTTCCGGAAGCAGTTCAAACAAGCTGTTTTTATCGGCGGAGGCGTTTTCATGATGTTCTCCCAGATCCTGCTGGAAAACGCCAACCTTTTCTGGCACGGCGGAGAATATGTGCAGTTCCCCATGCGTTTTTTTTACACATCCGTTTTCTTCCTGTTCTGTCTGGCTCTCGCCGGTCTGGAGCGGCACGGAGAATCGTTCCGTCCCTTTACCGCCAAGGTTCCGAAAGCCATCGACGGAATTCTGATCATTGCACTTTCTGCCGCATTTCTCGGCATGGTCGTTTTCCTGAATGTCTCCGCAGCCGATCCCTCCACTGCCCTTGCCTGCTGGGAAATCGTGTTCACACTGGGCTTTGTCATTGCCTTAATGGTGACACAGCAAAGCAAATTGTTTCTCCGTGTGCTTTGTACGGTGCTGGTCCTTACGGAATGTACCGGCATCGCCTATTACGGCATCGCCAACTTTTCCCAAAAAGCCGACCGTCAGGTTACTTATCAAAGTGAAAGCTATGTCAAATACTGCGCCGAAGCTTCCAAAATGGATCTGAGCACCGGCACACTCGGGCGAATCAAAAACCCCGACACAAGTTTGAACACCAATTACCCGTTTCTCACCAAAACACAGGCTTTGTCAAACTGGACCCATTTTATCCCCGGCTTCATTCAGCAAACCTCCTATGCGCTGGGGTATTCCAAACAGTACACCCGACTGCTGGATTCCGGCGGAACCATTTTCACCGACAGCCTTTTAGGCATGGAAAAAGCCGTTGCAAGAAACAGCTACCGCATGGCGGCCGGTTACACTTTGCTGGAAAAAACAGAAAATTTTTCCGTTTACCGCAACGATTATGCGCTGCAGATCGGGTTGGCCGCCGACAAAGCCATTGAAACAGACCTCACGGTTTGTGAAAAAGATGTTGAGCTTGCCAAAAAAAGGTTTGACACGCAAAATCAGCTCTACCGTATGTTTACACAAAGCGAAGATGATTTGATCGCCTACACCGACAACCACGGAAAAACCGCAGACCGGATCCGGCTGACCGAAAACAGCGATGTACTCGCCCGGTTCACCTATACCGCAGGAAAAAATGAAATTCTCTATCTGTACGCCTGCGACTTTTTCTCAAGCGAAGGCACCAATATCAAAGTGAACGGCGAGGGCATTCAGGCACCCTATTATAAACACATCAATTTCGGGCAATATCCGTCCGATGCGGTCAACGGTATTCTTGAGCTTGGCTCTTTCAAAGAGGGAGAAACCGTTCTGGTCGAGGTTTCACGCACCTCAAAATTCAACTTAGCCAAGAAAACCATTCAGCTCGGCTATCTGTCTGCGGATAAAATGCAGACTCTTTCCGATGCCCGTGCTCAGATTTCCGGTCTGACACAAACCAAAACAGGTCTTACCTTTGACTACAGCCGCACGAACCGTGAAGCAAAATATCTGTTTATCCCGATCAGTTATGACAGCGGCTGGAAGGCAACGGTAAACGGCGAAG
>JAZUJI010000007.1:0-9457 GCA_045642685.1 Acutalibacteraceae bacterium
GATGTCATAGAAGCCGGGTTTCCCGTTTCCTCAAAAGGTGACTTTGAGGCAGTCAAAGCCATTGCCGCAAAAGTAAAGGACTGCTCCGTCGCCGCATTGACCCGTGCGGTGCTTTCCGATATCGACACCACCTACGATGCAATCAAAACGGCGGTACAGCCCCGTATCCATGTGGTGCTTGCCACTTCACCCATCCATATGCAGTACAAGCTGTGCATGACGCCCGATGAGGTTCTGACCCGTATGCGGGAATCTGTTCTGCACGCAAAAAAGCTGTGCAGCGATGTTGAGTTTTCCGCCGAGGATGCCATGCGCAGTGACCCGGACTTCCTGTGCCGTGTGGTCGAACAGGCCATTCAGGCAGGTGCCACAGTGGTCAATGTGCCCGATACGGTCGGATACATGATGCCAAACGAGATTACCGAACGCATTACCTACCTGATGAACCATGTACCCAATATCGACAAAGCGGTACTTTCCGTACATTGCCATAACGATTTGGGTCTGGCCAATGCCAACGCCATTGCCGGTGTCTTAGCTGGAGCCGGTCAGGTGGAGTGTACGATCAACGGCATCGGTGAACGGGCCGGCAACACGGCGCTGGAAGAATTTGTCATGGCGGTCAAGACCCGGCAGGATCTGTGCGATTTTGACACCCGGATCGACACGACGAAGATTTACAAAGCCAGCAAGCTGCTGTACAATACCATAGGCAACTCTATTCCGCTCAACAAACCGATCGTCGGCAAAAACGCCTTCAAGCACGAATCGGGGATCCATCAGCACGGGGTCATGGCAGACCGCCGCACCTACGAAATCCTGACGCCCGAGTCCGTCGGCATTAAGCCCAACGAAATGGTGCTGGGCAAACATTCCGGCCGTCATGCGTTTGCGCAGCGGCTCACGGAGCTTGGTCTTGACCTGACAAAAGAGGAACTGGAGCTTGCATTCACCGAATTCAAAAAGCTCTGCGACAAAAAAAGCGTTGTCACAGACAGCGATATCGAAGCCCTTGTTGCCCACCGGAAAATCGACTACAGCGACTATGTGCTGGATTCTTTCAATGTCCATTCGGGCAATGATGCCAACTCCGTTGCGGTCATGCGGATGCATAAGGATAACCGGCATTACGAAGAGGTTTCGCTGGGTGACGGTCCGGTCGACGCCGCATACAAAGCGATTGATATTATCATGAAGCCAAGACCTCACAGCCTTGAAAAGTATACCATCCATGCAGTTTCCGAGGGTCGTGACACCCTGGGCGAAGCGATCGTCAAGCTGCGTTTCGGCGAAGAAACCGTCAACGGCAGAGGGCTTTCCACCGATATTATTGAGGCAAGTATTCTTGCCTATATCAACGCATTAAACAAGATGAAAATCGAATTCAGCAGCGAAGCGGAGGAGTGAGGCAAAATGGCAATGACCATGACGCAGAAGATTCTTGCAGCTCATTGCGCACAAAACGAAGTGACAAGCGGCGATTTGATTTTTGCCGATGCCGATTTGATCATGGGCAACGACATCACTGCCAGTGCCGCCGTTGCCGAATTTAACCGCTCTGCTTCAGCTGTTGCCGACCCTGACCGGATCGTCATGGTAATGGATCACTTCGTACCGAACAAGGACATTAAAGCGGCGGAACAATGCAAGGTCTGCCGCAGCTTCTGCCGAAAACAGGGCATTGACAAATTTTACGATGTCGGGGATATGGGCATTGAGCACACACTCCTGCCGGACAAAGGGCTGGTCACTGCAGGCGATTTAGTCATCGGCGCCGATTCGCACACCTGCACCTACGGCGCACTCGGTGCCTTTTCCACCGGGGTCGGTTCAACCGATATGGCGTATGCCATGGCGAGCGGAAAGGTCTGGTTCAAGGTGCCGTCTGCGATCCGTTTTGTTTTGCACGGCGAATTTCAGCCGTATGTTTCGGGCAAGGATCTGATTTTGCACATCATCGGCAAAATCGGCGTAGACGGTGCACTGTACCGCTCCATGGAATTTGTCGGAGACGGTGTGAAAGCCCTTGAAATGTGTGACCGCTTCACCGTTTGCAATATGGCGATCGAAGCCGGTGCAAAAAACGGCATTTTCCCGGTGGATGAAAAAACTCTTGCTTTTCTGAACGAACACGGTGCCGCCGCACCGACGGTTTACGAAGCGGATGCCGACGCGGTTTATGAAGCCGAATATGAAATTGATTTATCGGAAATCGAACCGACCGTTGCGTTCCCCTACCTGCCGGAAAACGCCAGAAAAATCAGTGAAATCGAAGAAGATATTTTTATAGATCAGGTAGTCATCGGCTCATGCACCAACGGACGCATTGAGGATCTGCGCCGTGCCGCCGCCGTTTTAGGCACACACAGGGTTGCCAATGGTGTGCGCACCATCATTATCCCGGCAACACAGCAGATTTATCTGCAAGCCATTGAGGAAGGTCTGGTTCAGCAGTTCGTTCAAGCCGGCTGTGTCGTTTCCACCCCGACCTGCGGACCGTGTTTAGGCGGTTACATGGGCATTTTGGCTGCCGGAGAAAAGGCGGTTTCCACCACGAACCGTAATTTTGTCGGCCGCATGGGGCACAAAGAATCTCAAGTCTATCTGGCAAGCCCCGCCGTTGCCGCCGCCTGCGCCGTTGCAGGCAAAATCATTTCTCCAAAAGAATTGGAGGCGATGAAAGCATGAAATTCAGCGGAAAAGTCATCCGTTACAAGGATAATATCGACACGGATGTTATCATCCCGGCAAGATATTTGAACACCTCCGACAAAACAGAGCTTGCAAAGCACTGCATGGAAGATATTGACGCCGACTTTGCCGAAAAAGTCAGAAACGGCGCCAAAATCATTGTCGCCGGTCAGAATTTCGGCTGCGGCTCCTCCCGGGAACACGCTCCCGCCGCCATCAAAGCAAGCGGAATTGATTTGGTCATCGCCGAAAGCTTTGCACGCATTTTTTACCGCAACGCCATCAACATCGGGCTTGCCATTGTGGAGCTGCCCGGGCTTTGCAGAATCACCGAAGAAAACGATGAGCTGACAGCCGACATGGATAACGGAATCATCGAAAACCTGACCAAAAAGCAGTCATTCTCCGTCGCTGCGTTTCCGCCCTTTATTCAAACCATCATCGAAGCCGGCGGTTTGCTCAACTCCTTAAAGGAGGATGAGAAAAAATGAGTTACCGAATCGCTCTGCTCAAAGGGGACGGCATCGGCCCGGAAATTACGGAAAGTGCCGTGCGTGTCCTCAAAGAGACCGAAAAAAAGTATGATTTATCGTTTGAATTTACCGACTATCCGATCGGCGGCTATGCGATTGACCGTTTCGGGATTCCGCTGCCGGAAGAAACGGTTGACGGATGCAAAAGCAGTGATGCCGTACTGCTCGGTGCCGTCGGCGGTCCGAAGTGGGACAGTCAGCCGAGCGGCAACCGCCCCGAAAAAGCTCTGCTCGGCATCCGCTCCGCTCTCGGACTTTATATCAATCTGCGCCCTGCAAAGCTGTATCCGTCCCTGCTGGACGAATGTCCGCTCAAACGGGAAAAGGCGGAAAACGGCTTTGATCTGCTCATTGTCCGTGAGCTGACCGGCGGTATCTACTTCGGTGAACGGGGTCGAAGAATCGGCAAATACGGCGAAGAAGCGTACGACACGGAATGTTATTCCGTAACGGAAATCGACCGTATTATGAAATTCACCTTTGAATGTGCAAGACAGAGAAAGAAAAACATCGTCAGCGTTGACAAAGCAAATGTGCTGGAAAGCTCCGTGCTGTGGCGCAAAATTTTTGATGACTATGCGGCGAAAAATCCCGACATTACCTGTAAGAGTATGTTTGTGGACAATGCCGCCATGCAGCTTATCCGTGACCCGTCGCAATTCGATGTGATCGTTACATCCAATATGTTCGGCGATATTCTTTCGGACGAGGCTTCTCAGCTCACCGGCTCCATCGGTCTGCTGCCATCAGCCTCGCTCGGTCACGCCAATCCCGGGCTTTACGAACCCATTCACGGCTCTGCCCCCGATATTGCCGGCACCGGCAAGGCAAACCCCATTGCCGCCATACTTTCTGCGGCGATGCTGCTGCGCCACTCCCTCGGGCTGGAAGAAGCGGCAAATGCGATCGAAGCCGCCGTAAACCGCACCCTTGAGCAGGGCAAACGCACCTGCGATATGTCCGTTAATCCATCGGCTGCCCCGCTTAACACAACGGAAATGACAGACGCGATTATAAAGAATCTTAAATGATAGGAGCAAACCGAAATGCAAGAAATCAAAATCACACTCGCAACTGAAAAAAAGCCGAAGCCCGATTCCTCTTCTCTCGGATTCGGCAACTACTTCACCGACCATATGTTCCTCATGGATTATTATGAGGGCAAAGGCTGGGTGGATGCACGCATTGTCCCCTACGGACCGCTTGCTTTGGAGCCGTCCGCCATGTGCCTGCACTATGCGCAGGAGGTTTTCGAGGGCATGAAAGCCTACCACTCCAAAGAAACCGGCAAGGCTGTTCTCTTCCGCCCCGAAAAGAACATGGCTCGCCTGAACATCTCCAACGAGCGTCTTTGTATTCCTCAATTTGATGAGGCGTTCATGGTCGAAGCCATCAAAAAGCTTGTTGCCATTGATGAAGACTGGATTCCCGAAGGTGAAAACACCGCCCTTTATATCCGTCCGTTCATCATTGCGGTCGATCCCCATGTCGGCGTACATCCGGCACACCATCTGATGTTCATCGTCATCATGTCCCCGGTCGGCTCTTACTACAAAGAGGGCATCAACCCGGTCAAGATTTATGTGGAACGCAACTATGTCCGTGCTGTCAAGGGCGGCATGGGCTTCACCAAGACCGGCGGCAACTATTCCGCATCCCTGAAAGCACAGGACGACGCCAATAAGCTCGGCTATGCACAGGTGCTGTGGCTGGACGGTGTAGAAAGGAAATATGTCGAAGAAGTCGGCACGATGAATGTGTTCTTCAAAATTGACGGTGAAATCGTTACTCCGTCTTTGGAGGGTACCATCCTCGGCGGTATCACCAGAATGTCCTGTCTGGAGCTGCTCCGTTCCTGGGGCTGCAAGGTCAGCGAACGCAAGCTTGCATTGCAGGAGATCATTGACGCCGCACACGCCGGCAAGCTTGAAGAAGCATTCGGCACCGGCACCGCTGCTGTTATTTCCCCCATCGGCGAATTGTTCACCGGTGAAGAAAAGCTTGTCATCAACGACGGCAAAATCGGTCCGACCGCTCAGAAGCTGTATGACACCATTGTCGGTATTCAAAACGGCATCATCCCCGACACCCTCGGCTGGATTCAGGAAGTAAAATAACCAAAACGAACTGCGGCATCGGTAAACGGTGCCGCAGCTTTCAGTAAGAGAGGAAAGAATTGAACATTCAGATTTTCGGAAAAGCCAAGTGCTTTGACACAAAGAAAGCGGAGCGCTATTTTAAGGAGCGGCGCATCCCCTATCAATTCATTGATTTGAGCCGGAAAGGGCTGAGCAAGGGCGAATACCAAAGCGTCAAAAAGGCAGTCGGCGGCTTCAACGAATTGGTTGACAGCCAGAGCAAGCTCTATGAACAGCTCTATATCGCTTACTTAGCAAGCGAAGAAGTAAGGGAAGAAACGCTGCTGGACAATCCCCTGCTGTTCAAAACGCCCATCGTCCGCAACGGCAAAAACGCCACCGTCGGCTACAAGCCCGATGTGTGGAAAACATGGGAAGAATAATAACGATGACCCGGCTCAAAAAGGTTGTGTAAAACAAACCGCCTGAGCCGGGTCATTTTTATCCGTCTTTGTATTGGTACACTCTTACATAGTCCACGATAAAATCGGTAATCTCGTTGGGAGCATTGGTTTCGATGGAAGGACCTGCCCAGCTTTCCGCCGGTACGCCCTGATCGCCGCCCACCTCAACGGAAAGGATGACCCATTGCCGATCCTGAGAAATCCCGCCGAAATCGGAAGAGCCTGCCGCAACGCCGTTGACATACACCGTGTACTTTGTGTCGCTCCATTCCAGAGCGTAAGTATTGTATTCCTCATAGGGGTTATTGGCGTACAGGAGTGCACGGCTGAAGGTCATGCTTTGATGCTCCGCACCGTAGCCGTCATAATGCAGTGCCGAAGAAACGCTGTTATGCCTGAGCCCTTTCTTGCAGTAGTAAGCGGACTCAAAAATGTCGATCTCCGTGCCGTCCCTGCCCTCGTTTCCGATTTTTCCCACACCGTGACCGAAGAGCCAGAACGCACTCCACAAGCCTGCACCCTTGGGCAGAATACACCGTGTTTCAAAATACCCTTTGCATTGCGTAAATGAATTTTGCGTGGTAATTTCCGCAGAATACCAGCCGGGTGCTCCCCCTTTGTAACCGTTCGCATAGTAACGGGTGCAAATGTGCAGGTTTCCGTCCCGTACGGCTGCCATATCCGTGTTCCAATAGCCGCCCTTGCGCACGGAGGTGTTGCCGACCCCGGCTCCCGTTGTCCAGACAGAGGTATCCAGACGATCCCCGTCAAACTCCTCCGCAAACACCGGCTCGTCCGTGAACTTACTCATATCCACCTCTTTGCCGTGAGGATAGGACGGCAAACCGAACAGCTCCAAAAACAGGGAGGCCAAGCACAAAAGGAAAGTCAAAAGCTTTTTCATCTCATTCACCTGATTCTGAATGTATTGTGTGACAATTTATCACAACTCGTTTTTCGCAGGCTGCGAAAAGCAGTCAATCAAGGAACAGCACGCCGTTGTGCGGCACGGCAAAACGGAACAGACTGCCGTTGGCTTCGCCGCTCTCCTGTTCCTCACCCATGCAATTCACAATACGGTAATGCAGCGATTTTTCACCGGGCAGCGACACCAATACTTGATTGCGACCCGTTGCGTTTACGATTTTCACCGTTTTTGCGCCCTCCGGCACCGTAAACGATTCCGTTTCGTACAGCCCCGCAACCACACAGCCGTTTTTCTCGGCATAAACCGCCGGATACAATGCCTCGGGGTAAAGCGGAACCAGCTTGCCCTCCTGCAAAACATCCCGATTGCTGTCGATAAAATTCAAATAGAACGCAAGCATTTTGTAATGCTCCTCGCTCAAGCGTTCAAGCGGCATGGAAATCTGCGGAACACAGAACAGTAAAGCGGAAAGCTGATCCGCCGCCGCTTCCGCACTCGCTTTCGGATCCCACATGAGCATATCGGAATGAATCGCCGTGCCGTGTGTCACCAAGCGCAAATCAATGCTGTTAACACGGTTGTACATCGCACCGTACGCACGGTCATCCACACGGAACATATTTCCGTACCGCTGCATGACGGAACCGATATAAGGCTGACGAAATTCGATCATCAACGAACTCTTTTTTTCATGCAATGCGGTTGTGATCTCCCGGAGCAGAGCATCTGCCGCCGTTTGCAAATGCGGTATATCCATACCGTCACCAAACGGCTTCGGTTCATCTCCGTAATAAAAATGGTCGATAAAATCAAGCTTGAAGCCATCCAAATCGTACCGCTGAAGCAAACCGGTCAGCTTTTTGACATACCATTGACGCACGGCAGGATACCGGGGGTCGGGAATGGTGAGGGCACCGCTTTCCAAATCGCCGCTCTGCACACGCAGGAGCTTATCACGAAACAAATCAAAATCCTTGGAAAGTGAACCGATAAACGGCAATGCGACCCAAAGCACGACTTTCATCTGCTGCTCGTGCAAACGGCGCACAAAGCCCGCCATATCCGGAAATTTTCCGGGGTACGGTTCCCAATCGCCGCAGGTAAAATAGGCTTTCCACTGGTCACCGCCGCCGTTGCAGGGTGTCTGCCAGCCGTCATCGACAATGACCGTGTTCATGCCCATTTTTTTGGCAAGCATACATTGCTCAAAGACCTTTTCGGCGGTGATCGCCTTTTGAAAACAATACCAGGTAGAAAACAGACTGCGTTTCGCTTCGGGCGGAACCGCTGCGATCGAATAGCCGCCCTCGCTCCAGAACGAGCGCACGGCAGACAGACTTTCGTAATACGGTCTGCGGCTGGTATCGCAATAAAGCAGCACCTCATAGGTATCGCTGTCATCGGTCGGCTCAGTGAAGAACTCCACCGAAAGAAGCAGCCGGCTACTTCTTTCATCAATGCCGCCGTAGATCCTCACCGGTACGGAAGCATCCGACAGCGCAAAAGTACAGATGTTTTCGTCCGCTTTATTGATGTATTGCAGCAGCGGCATTCCGTGTGTCGCCTTGGATTCAACCGTAAGCTGGTTGATCCAGGACGGGTAGACGGCACGGTTGGTGCAATGAAGCGGTGCCCAAACAGAGTAAGCATCGCCGTTTTCTTCCGTAAATTCCAGACAAAACGCTTTTTCAGCGGAAGTAAAATGCACTTTCATTTTGGTTACTTTGGCACCGAAGAAGCCGGGCATCGGCTCAAAGGTCACCTCCGGCAGGCAGCCGGAACCGCTGAGCTTAAAGTTATCCAAACCTATCACCTCACAATTCATGAAACGATTTTACCACAACGCACACGAAAAAGAAACATCCGCAAAGCAATTCCAGGCAAATTAACTGAAAAATGCCCTTAAAGCGGCCGCTTCAAGGGCATTTTTCAAAAAAGTGTGGAATTATTTATCGAAATAGTTTTTGAAAATCGCTCCGATTCCCTCACCAAATTCGGTCCAGAAAGCAAGAAATTCGTACCACAAGCGGTTGAGCGACTGCATCGGTGTTTTTTCGTAGTCCGGGTGACCGCCCTGCTGAGTGGTCTTGACAATGGTGAAAGAGTTGTACGGCTCACCTGCATCCATTGCGTAGGAACGAACCGAGATCGAATCATTTGTGAAGTCGATCAGGTTGTAGGTCGGACCGTCCATCTGGATAGCGACCGCATTGCCGGGGTCGGGCTTGATGCTGTCGGAATCCGACAGATTGCGGGGATGATTGATGGAGTTGGACACCATATAAACCGTACCTTTCGGGTCGGTCACCGTGCCGTTCCGGCTCATTTCCGTTGCGATCGCACCGTTATACAAGGCGTGCGAAACCGAATAATAGTGGCTGTGACCAAGCAGCACCAGATCAAAACCGAACTCATCAAAAATCGGAGTGAAAACGGGACGGCGGTTTTCGTTGGAATCCTCCAAACGGCTTGAGGACAAACGGCCGTACAGGTCGTGGTGCATAATGCCGACTTTCCATTTGACATTCGGATTTGCGGCAACCGCCTGCTTAACAAAATTATAATGGGTAACGGCCGCCTTGTTGTTGGAATCAAACACCATGAAAAGGACATTGCCCTTCACATAGTAATAGTCGTTGCCGATCAGAGAAGAAACGCCCTTTTGATACTTATTGGGGTTGTTGTTGAAAATTCTGTAAGCAACGCCCTTGCGGTCGTGGTTGCCGACGGCAAGAGAAATCGGAACAGAAGAAAAAACAGGAG
>JAZUJI010000008.1:0-16137 GCA_045642685.1 Acutalibacteraceae bacterium
AACTCACACACCGCCAAATCATCTGATGTCGACAAATCAATTGCCTTTGAAATTCCATCAAACAGTATTTCAATTGAATTGAACAGATAGCAGCCGGGAGACTCAACATAGTTGTTTGAAATTACAAAATAACCACCTTCCGGAATTTCAAGATTCTTTATCGAGGTCTTTTTTGCAAAAGAATCCTGCTCATAGGTCAATAGCTGTCCGTTAACAAAGTTGGAAACAAGATAATAAGTCGCTTCTCCTAATCTCCAGAAATCAGTAATCGAAGTAAATTTGTTTATTGTTTCTGATGAAATCCAGTTACCATCTTTATCATATATGTCAACCGCTCCGGAATAATAGTTTGAGTTGTACACATCAAACGATACTAAATAATTATGGTTTGTATAGTCAATTTGGTATTTGTAGTTATTGACATACATACCATTCAAATTATAAATGTTGGTTTTTATTTTGCTTTCTAATTTGTTGTTCGGATAAAATTCCGGTACATTTTCAATATCGAATGTGTATGAGCTTTCGTATTTATCTCCAACAACTGTAACAACAAACGAAGTGTTTGCTCCGGATTCCGTATCAGTCACAATAACATTTGTGCTTCCAGCTTTTTTGCCGGTAAACTCAATGCAGAATCCTTTTTCGTTCTTGATATAATCCGATACTCCGACAACTGTTTCGTCACTTACAACGATGGCCATTTTTTCCCATGTCGAATCAACAACTCCGTTTTCCGCAAGAGAGAATCCTGCAAAAAAGCTTTTGCCTTTATGAATGTTAAATGTTTTGCTTGTTGTGTAAATTGCTATCGTCTTTTCAGATGTTATGGGATAGTTTAGGTTATTTCCCGTATCTTTCACATCAGATTGAAAGATTTCAGAGTTCAGATTAAAATTCAAAGCGGGACGCACGCCGTAGCTAGTGAGACTAGTATAGTAGCCGCTGCAGACGTAGCCGTCGAAATTGACATAGCATGTATAGCTGGAATCGTTGCCGGGCGAGCGCAAACGCCAATTAGAGTTTCCATCATACGAACCGCCTGAATGTACACACAATCCCTGACATTTTGCGTAGTCACTGCCCTTTGCTCTTCTGGAGGTGACATAAGTTGAATAACTTGAGCTAAAACCGTAGCTTGTGTTCAGTGCATCGTTCCAGGAAAGCAGATATATTTTATCGTTTGTAGACTCACTGTTGTACTTCGAATACTTTGTTGAATATGCACTGTTATCAAGAGTTGTATTCTGAATAATATTCTGCTGTGCGGGTGAAAATGCCGTATTGTAAAAATCATCATTCAGCCATTTGCGAATTGAGCTTTCGGTATAATTATTTGCATAATAGGTCTTTGAGGAATCGCCGTAATATTCCGAATTAGCGTAAAGAATGTAATTATTAAATGCCTGTGAATCAAGAATCGTTTCAGCCATTACCATACCGGTCGCAGGGTTAAGCACACGCCATTTTATCGGCTCATATTTGAACCAATATACATTGCCGGTTGTGTAGCCGTTATCATCCTGATATGTATTTGATGCTGAAGAAGTATATCCTGTATAGTACGGTCTGTAGCTGTCAAACACAACTCCCCTGTATTTTGTGCTGCCATACATTACATCCTTGTAGCGCATATAATCGGAAAGCTTCATCTGACCGTTTGACGTACTGCCGGTACCGCTGTAATAGTTATAAGAATTCCATCCGAGCGTATTACCCGCCGAGGCTGTCAAAGCATCTGTTATTGATGTGTTGGTTTCTTTGCTTTGCGGATACCAGCCGAATTCGATAATATCACCTGTTGAATAGGTTTCTATACCGCTTCCCGCAACCGTTCCCGTATCCTTCACATCAGATTGAAAGATGTCAGATGACAGATTAAAATTCAAAGCGGGACGCACGCCGCTGCTAGTGCCAGCAGTACTGCCGAAGCTGCTGACGCCGCCGTCGTAATTGACATAGCATGTATCGAAGGAATCGTAGCCGGGCGAACGCAAACGCCAAGTAGAGTTTCCAGAAGACACACAAAGTCCCTGACATTTTGCGTAATCAGAGCCCTGTGCCTCCCTTGACGAATTTGAACCCGAAAATATTGAAAATCCGTAATTACTGTTCAGGGCGTCATTCGAAGAAAGCAGATAGATTTTGTCATAGGTTGCCGCTGAATTATATGCTGAACGTGAAGCTGAATATGCCGAATTGTCAAGACCCGTAAGGTGAATTATATTCTGCTGTGCGGGCGAAAATGCCGTATTGTAAAAATCATCATTCAGCCATTTGCGAATTGAACTTTCGGTATAATTATTTGCATAATAGATTTTTGCGGAATCGCCCCAAGCTGCAGTATCTCCGTATTCATCATTTCCGGAAAAAAGAAGATAATTATTAAATGCCTGTGAATCAAGAATCGTTTCAGCCATTACCATTCCCGTTGCAGGGTCAAGCACTCGCCATTTTATCGGCTCATATTTAAACCAGTAGGTGTTGCCGGCATAATATCCGTTACTTTGCTGGTAGTTATATGGAGATGTATCTCCCGTACTATTCGGTCTGTAACTGTCAAAGGTTACTCCTCTGTATTTTGTGCTGCCGTACATTACATCCTTGTAACGCATATAGTCTGATGGCTTCATCTGGCCGTCTGCCGAACTGCCGGTTCCACTGTAATAATTATAAGAAATCCATTCTCCGCCGGCGGCATTCAAAGATGAAATTATGCCGCTGTCTGTCTCCTTTGTCTGCGGATACCAACCGAATTCAATAATGTCGCCCGTTTTGTAGCTTGTTACTTTTGCAGCACTTGCTTTTACACTGAAAGCATCCAGAACCTCGGCAAAGCCTTCGCCGCCAACGGCAACAGAGCCAAAAAGTATAACGGCACAGAGCAGAAGGGATAAGAGTTTTTTTGAAAGTTTCATCAAACATTCCTCCTATAATTGTCAAAAAGTAAACTTTTTGACAATGGCGAATGATATTTCTATACAAGGATAAAAATTAAGATTTGCTATAAAAAATCAAACAATATTCAATAAAAAGCATTGACTTTCGTTTAGCGTCAGTTTATCATTAACTATATTACAGGCTGTCAAAAAGTTTACCTTATGACAGCAAATCACTTGCTGTGTGTCAATCTCAACTCCCTCAATCTCCGATAAAAAGTCGATTCCGACATATTACACTGCCGCAGGATTTCGTCCAGCGGCAGTTTCTTTTTCTCCCAAAGTTCCACAAGTTCGGCAAAATTATCCGGCACAGGTGTTTCCGGTCTGCCGAATTTTACTCCCCGCAGCTTTGCCGCCGCTATGCCCTGCGCCTGCCGTTTGCGGATGTTGTCCCGCTCATTTTCCGCAACAAACGAAAGCACCTGCAAAAACAAATCCGTTACGAATGTGCCGAGCAGGTCTTTATACGGTCTTGTGTCGAGAATCGGCATATCAATCACGCAAATGTCAATCCCGTTTTCCTTTGTCAGATGCCGCCACTGGCTCTGTATTTCTTCGTAATTTCTGCCCAACCGGTCTAAGCTCAGTATGTAAAGCAGGTCGCCGGGCTTTAACTTTTTCACAAGTCTTTTATACTGCGGGCGGTCAAAATCCTTGCCGCTTTGCTTATCAATAAATATGTTTTTCGGCGGCACTCTCAGCTCCTGCATGGCAAGCAACTGCCTGTCCTCATTCTGATCCGTGGATGATACACGGATATATCCATAAATATCCATACGATTTGTCCTTTCTTTTCCCGATAATCGTCCTTCCTTTCGTTTCAATAGAAAAACCGATGGAAAAACCTGACAAGGTCAATCCATCGGTCTTTTATTTATCCGCAGAAGATCTGCTGCGTGCAGCGGTTCGTTTACGGCGCAGGCGCTGCTTTTTTATTCGGAAGATCCTCAGCCGCCGAAATAGTCGGATTCAATGTAATCCACGCCGAGGGAGCGGCAATAGGAGATCTCGAAAATGTTATTCGCTGTCCAGACGGCGACTTCCAGCCCACGGGAATGGAAATCCTCGAGCATTTTGTCATCGACCGTGCTGTATTCGGCGTCGATCGAGAAGCCGTATTCCAGGCATTTGCTGTAATCATCGCCCTTGCCGTAGGTGAGCATGATGCCGAGGGTCGGGAACAGCTCGTGTGCACGAACGAGGTTGTCCATCTCGAACGATTGCAGGATGCACTTGTCGAGGGAGTAGACCTCCGCCGCCAGATTGAACGCTTTTTTGATCTGCTCCTCGGTAAATTCGCCCTTCAGCTCAATGAAGCAGATCATGTCGTGCTTTTTCATGATCTCCAAATATTCTTTGAAGGTGCAGAGCTTGTCGTATTCTTTGCCCTTTTTCTTCTTTAACGGCTGTGCGGTCAGCTCGGCAAGGGTGGAATCGGCAACCACAAGCGTCGTACCGTCCTTGAGCACAACATCGCTGTTGTGGGAAAGCACCAGCTCGCCGTCCTTGGTCACACGCACATCGGTTTCGCAGCCGCCGGAGCCGTGCTCATACGCTTTTTCAAAGGCGGTGGCGGTGTTTTCGTTGTACTTACCGCTGTAGCCACGGTGGGCGATCATACATTCGTTATGCACGACCGGCGTGCCGGAAAAGAAAGCACCGATTGCGGTGACGAGAGCCATAACGGCGGCAGTGAACATTTTGAAATAAATCATTTTGAATCTCTCCTTTATTTTTATAAGCGGATTATATCACAATTCACATTTTTCTACAAGTGCTTTTGCTGCCAAACGCAGCCGTTCATCCCCGTGGTCGAGGTAAGCGGCGGCGAAGTCACGGTAATCGCCTGCCCGGTCGGTGTTGGCAAGCACACGGAACAGCAGAGCAAGCAGCTTGGTCGGGCGCAGGTAATTGCCGCCCAGTATATCCCGATACGGTTCGCACCCTTTTTTGCCGCCGGTGAAGCTTTTCAGCAGCGCATCGAACGCAAACAGTTCCCGTTCCCGGTCGGTTATCGGGGTTTCGGGCAGCTTTGCGTTCATCGGGCAGACCCGCTGGCACAGGTCACAGCCCCAGAGAGCGGTGCCGATGTTTTCGGCGCTTTTCGCTGTGGGGAAGCTTGCGCTTTCCTGCAATGCCCGGGTGCAGCGCCCCGGCTCAATGCCGTTTTTGCTCAATGCCTGCTGCGGACAGGCTTCCATGCACTTCCCGCATTTTTCACAAAAGGAATAAGTCGGCGGATGCTCCTTTAGCAAAGCTTCGTTCTGTTCGGGTGCGTACACGCCTCGGATGCCGATGACCTCCAGCGCCATGCGGGTGCCGTAAAGCGGATGTGCGATCAGCGTGTTTTGCAGAGGAAGCCCGAACCCTGCCGCATAGGCTAAATGCTTATACGGATACGGACAGTCAACTATTTCACAGCCCTCGTTTTTCAGGGCGGCGACCAGCTCTTTTTTGATAAAATAAAGGCGGTTGGATGCCACATAATAGCGGTCAATAAACGCATAGCCCTGCGGCGGCTGCGCCATTTGCGTGTAGGGTGCGGCAAGCAAAAGGTAGGTGCTGCCGTTCACGCTCACCGCCGTATGTTCAATATCTTTCAAGAGCGGCTCGACCGTGGCTTGAAATTCGTTCATTCTTCTTCTTTTTCTTCCCGGTTCTTGGGTTCGATTTTCTCTTTGAGCAAATAGATGGGTCTGTTTTTGCTCTGTTCAAAGGTCTGCGCCAGATATTTGCCGAGGATCCCGATGCAGAAAAACTGTAAGCCGCTGAGCAGCAGCACAAGGAACACCAGCAGGGAACCGAAGCCAAACGCAGAAGAAGTGGCGGCACAGACGATGAGGTTGATGATGAGCACCAGCACGGACACAACGCACAGCAAAATGCCAAGCACCGTCGGCAGCATCAGCGGCGCAGTGGAAAACGCAACGATCCCGTCGATCGCATAGCGGAACAGCTTCGAGAAAGACCATTTTGATTCGCCCTCGGCACGCTGCTGAACCTCGTAGGGAATAAATTCCGTGTTAAAGCCGACCCAGGAGAGCAGCCCCTTTGAGAAGCGGTGATATTCGTTGAGCGAAAGCACCGCCTGCGCAACCGATTTGCGGAAGGTGCGGAAATCGCTTGCGCCCTGTTGAAAATGCGTGTTGGAAACGGCGTTGATGAGCTGATAAAACTTGTCCTTGAAAAACACAAGCGTTTTGTCCTCGGCACGCTGTGCCTGATAGGCGGCAACGCAGTCCAGCTCCGGACATTCATCCAGACGGCGCACCATCTGCACCACGACCTCGGGCCGCTGCTGCAAATCGGCATCAATCAGACATTGCAGCTCACCGGTGGCGTGCTCCATACCGGCTCGCATCGCTGCCTCCTTGCCGAAGTTGCGGGAGAAAGACAGGATGCGGATGTTGGCGTCCGATTCGCTGTGCAGTTTTTTCAATTCGTTGAGCGTGTTGTCCCGGCTGCCGTCGTTGACGAACACGATTTCATAATCGTATGCTTCGTTTGCAAAAGCGTTCACAACAGCATCGTGAAACGCACGGATGTTTTTTTCTTCGTTATAACAGGGAACGATCAGCGAAAGCTTCATTTTTTTCTCCTTCGGTCAAAACAGATTTATGTTCAGAATACCGAGATCCTCCAGCAGGATTTTCAGGCCGATCAAAATTAAAATGATGCCGCCTGCCAGCTCGGCTTTGTTTTTGTATTTTGCGCCGAAGCGATTGCCGATAAACACGCCGCCGACGGAAATCAGGAATGTGATAATACCGATGAGGACGACCGTCCAGCCGATGTTGACATTGTCCTGCAAAGCAAAGGTGATGCCCACAGCGAGTGCGTCAATGCTCGTGGCGATCGCAAGGGCAAACAGCTCTTTGATTCTGAGCTTGTCGGCGTTTTCGCTGTCTTCCTCGTTTTTGCCGAGTGCTTCCCGAATCATGTTTGCGCCGATGAGCGCAAGCAGACCGAATGCGACCCAATGGTCAAAGCTCGTAATATATTTTTCAAAGCCCGAGCCGAGCAGCCAGCCGACCGTCGGCATCAATGCCTGAAACACACCGAAAAATCCACCGATGATCAGCGCATTTTTCAGGCTGAATTTTGTCATGTTCAGCCCCTTGCAAATGGATACGGCGAACGCATCCATGGCAAGACTGACCGCAATCAGAATAATTTCAAAGATTCCCATTTTCTCGTTCCTTTTCTTCGTTCTTTCAGCCGGGGAAACGGATGCCGCTGAGGGAGCGTATCTGCTCCATGACCTTGCTCACCGCCAAAGACATCCGGCTTGCCTCCTCATAGGCGTCGGCGTATTCCTCCGGATGTTCGGCAAAATTCATAAACGCTTTCGCCTCGTGCGACATGATGATATGCTTTTCCATATCCTGCACCACACGAATCGGTTCGGCATCTTTTTTGCAGTAGGTGATGTCATTGAGCTGAGAAATCGAGCCGATGTGCACGGTTCCGCCGTCCCCCAGAATCTGCGAACCGCCGAAGCCCTGCGCCAGCTTTGACCAGGTCATCGTCAGCATCATGTTGTCGTATTCAAAAACGGTCGTGCCGTAACCATCCGCACCGCTTGCCAGAAACCCTGCGTGGCTGATGATATTGTTCGGCAGACCGAACAGATCCAGAGCCGGATAAATGCAGTAGATGCCTAAATCCATCAGGCAGCCCGTTGCAAAAGCGGGATTAAAAATGTTCGGGTTTTCGCCTCGTTTGTAGGCGGGATATTTGGAAGAAAGCTGTGAAAAATCGAAATGCGCCGTGGTGATGCTGCCCAGCGCACGCAGGGAGGATTTCAACTGCGGGCGCACGGGATGGTGCATATACATGATCGCTTCCATGTAAACACGGCCGCGGTCTTTGGCGAGTGTCTGCAATTCTTTGAGCTGAGCCGGAGAGACCGTGATCGGTTTTTCGCAGATGACATGCTTGTCCGCCTGCAGCATCTGTTTGCTCTGCTCGTAATGCAGGGAGTTCGGGCTTGCGATGTAGACACCTTCCACATCGGCGTTGCGTGCCAGATCGTGCAGGTCAACAAACACCCTGGGAGCGCCGAATTTTTCCGCCAGCGTCTTACCCTTGGAATAGCTGCGGGAATAAACACCGATCAGCTCCATTCCTTCTATGAGCTGTGCGCCCCGAATAAATTCCTCGGTGATCGGGCTTGTGCCGATAACGGCGTATTTCATTTTGCTTCCCTCATTTTCTTATGGAATCAAAGCGGTGAATTTTTTCAGCTCCGCTTCGTTGCCGACTTCTTCGTTTCTCAGGTTTTCCGTCAGCGTTTTGCGAAGCGATTCGTTTCGGATCAGCTCCTCGATTTTTTCGGCAACGGCTTCACCGCTCATCCCGGCGAGGAGTGCGGTCTTGCCGTCGGTGAGCTGATCAAAAACGGTTGTGAATTTTGTGGCGACGATCGGTTTGGCGAAGCACTTGGTTTCATCGAGCGCAATCGACTTGCCCTCGAAATGCGACGGCTGAACATAAAGGTCGCAGTGCGCAATGTACGGATAAGGGTTGGTGCGTTCGCCGAGGAGGATCAAATTTTCTTCAAGATTTTTTTCACAAATTTCACGCTCGATTTGTTCTTTCAGTTCGCCGGTGCCGATGCAGAACCATTTGAAATCAAAGCCGTCTTTTTTCATTTTTTCGGCGGCGGCTACGGCGTAGTCGTAGCCCTTTTGCTCACGCAGTCTGCCTATGGTAAGCAGCTTCGGGCAGGAAACATTTTCAAATTCGCCCGGCATTTTTTCTGCCTGCGAACGCAAAACGCTTGGCGAAGTAATGTTTTCAATCATGTGAATTTTTTGCGCCGCTTCTGGAAAAACCTGCCGCAGAACCTTTTCACATTCGGGCGAAACCGTCACGAATGCGTCAAGCTTTTGAACGAACGGACGGTCAAAATCCGCATCCAGACCGAGCTTTGTGTAGTCGTTGTGAATATAGCCGATTTTGGTTTTTGCCTGCACACATTCGGCGCAGTAATAAAGGGCATTGCCCTCCAGATAACCGATGGCGGCATCGTATTCTTTTTCGATTTTCGGCAGAGCGGTTTTCAGCCCGTTCCAGATTTTTCGGCGGTCACCGTTTTGCAGAGCTTTGGCGTAAAGCAAACGGTTGATCATAAAGCCGGGCTTAAAATGCGTCAGACCGTAGCGCACCGCACCGCCGACCGAACCGTCAAAAGCGGCATAGCGTTCGCCGCCGTCGAGCATGGTGACACCGTCCGGCACACTCGGCAAAAACAGCCCTTCCCTGCGAAAGAGCAGTAAATCTATGTCATACTGTTCGGTTTTTTCCAGCAGCGTCAGCAGCGTGATGAGGCTTCGCTCCGCACCGCCGCTGCAAAGGGACGGAATAATAAAAAGCAGGCTTTTTTTCATGGTGTTCACTCCGCTTTTTCGATCAGTTCTTTTAATTTTTCCCCGGCGGAAAACGATGACGCAACGAAAGACGGAATGACTGCTTCAAGCTGCTGCTTCATCGTGTCTTTTTTTTGTATCAGTTCGGTTGCGCAGTCGATCAGATCCTGCGCAGAATGTAATTCGCCGACCCCTCGTACACAGGTTTCGCCGCCGAATAAATCGGTCGCAATGCCCCGGGCTTTAATGCTGTAGCCCAGCGCAAACGCCGGCACGCAGGAGGAATAGGCACCGATGATGGCGTGCGTGCGTGCACCCAAAAACAAATCGGTACGGGCAATGTAGCCTTTGTATTGCTTTGCGCTGAGATCACCGGGCAGCAGAACGGCTTTTTTGCTGCCGGAAAGCTCTTTGATTCTTTTCAGAAATTCATAGTCGTTGTTGCCGTCAATCGTCACATGAGGCACGAGCACGGGGGTGTAATCGGTGTTCGCCTCTATGTACTGCACCAGCTTCACGGCAAACGAGCCGAGGTTCGGGCAGCGGCGTGCCACAAGCGGACTGAAATTGAGCCCGATATTTTTTTCGCCCCAGGCTTCGGGCAGCGGCAAAAATTCTTTGTCCAAGGTGAACGCCGGGTCGGGCAGACGCACGAGATTTTTTACACCGGCTTTTTTCAGCACGGCTTCGCTCAGACTTTCCCGCACAAAAACGCCGTCCATGGAGCAGAGGGTTTTGATTTTTTCTTCCGTCAGATCCTCCTCACCCACGGAACAGCCCCAGGCAAACACTTTTTTGCCGAGCTTTTTGAACTGTGCCGTGAGGGAACGGCTCAGGGCGTTGTCACCGTAGCAGAAGGTGTCGCCGCCGATCATCAGGCAGACATCGTAATCCTTTGCAAAACGGACCGTGTCTGCCAGAGCGGTTTTGAAATAGTATTCTTCCGAATGAAGAACCTTATAATAAAATGCGTTGATGTATTTTTTTATGCCGGTCGGGTCGTTCAGCTTTGTTTCGTGCACGGTGAAGCTGCCCAGATCGGCAAGCACGGTATCCTCCTGAGGCTGATAGGAGCAAAGCCCGATCTCACAGTCAGGAAAGACCCGGCGCAAAATACCGGTGGTCGAGCGAACGATAGCTTCACAGCCCCGGTTGAGACAGCCGGAATGATCATAGAGAAGAAAACGCATCGTCATTACCTCCGGTTGATGAGTTTTTGCAGGGTGAGCACCGCCATGGTCTGAGCCGGGCTTCGTTTTTGAAAGGCGGCGGCGAGCATGGAATAAATTCTGCCGCTGTTTGCCTGAATATAAGGCAGACCGCAGTCGATTTTTTTCATCAGCAAATCGTTTGCGAAATTTTCCCGAACGGAAAGCTTCGCCCGTTTGCGGGATATCTGAAGCTCCCGCTGTAAATAGTCGGCAAGCTCCGTAAACAGGAAAGCGGATTTTTCCCGGCGCACGGTGTCGAAGTCCAGACCGAGAGAGGTGAACCGTTTCACTTCTTCCTCATCGGTGGCGAGAAGCACCTCCATTTTTTTGTTGGAGTGCATGGCACTTGCACCGACATCCCGGTAATAATAACCGGTCGAATCCGCCGAAACGATGCGGCGGCAGAATTTCAGAAGCGAAAGCACAAAAATTTTGTCCTCGCCGATGGGAATGTCGATTGGAAAACGCACTTGATTTTCCGCAATGAGATTTCTCCGAATGACTTTGCTCCAAACACTGTTCTGACTGCCGTCGGTCAGCATTTTGCGTGCGAACCGGCTGGCAATATCCCCGTTTTCCAGAACCGTTCCGCCGGGGAAAAACAACGGCTGTTCTCTTTTACCTTCTGCCCGGTCAAAGGTCATGCCGCAAAAGGAAAAGTCGCTGTCGGTTTCTTCGGCGGCGAGCAAAAGCTTTTCATAATAATCGGCAGCCAGCGTATCATCCGCATCGCAAAAGCCGATATACTGCCCCTGCGCCTTTTCAAGCCCGGCGTTTCTTGCCCGGCTTACGCCGCCGTTTGGTTGGTGAAGAACCACCGTGTTCGGATGTGCGGCAGCGAACGCATCGCAGATTTTTCCGCTGCCGTCTTTGGAGCCGTCATTGACCAGAATCAGCTCCGTATCGGCAAAGACGGTCTGCTTTGCAATCGAATCCAGGCAGACCGGCAAAAATTTTTCAGCGTTGTAAACCGGAACAATTACCGATAAACGATACAAAGATTATCCCCCGTTTCCGGAAATTTTTTCACACTGCAAATTGTGAAAAAGGTGAAAAACTTAAAGCGTCGAATACAGCACATCCATATAAGAGCGGTTGCTGTAATCCCGTGCGGCGCAGTTTTGTTTGAGCACCGTTTGGGTCGGTTCATCGTTGAGCAGGTCGGTCAATGCCTGCGCCACGGATTCCACGCCCATGGGGCAGATAACGCCGTCCACACCGTTTTCCACCTGGCTTGCTGCGGTTTCATAGGCGGTGATCAGCACCGGCTTGCCGAGCATCTGCGCCTCACGCACCGTGACAGCCTTGCCCTCGTAACGGGACGGCTGCGCATAAACGGTGCAGGCTTTCATGTAAGGGTACGGGTTCGCCCTTTTGCCGAGAAAAATAAAACAGTCGCCGACCTGCAGGCGCTCGATCTCACTTTTCAGAAAAGCTTCATCGGGGCCGTAACCGAGAATGTACCATTTGAATTTTACGCCGCTGTCCCGCATGAGCTTTGCGCTCTGTGCTGCCAGCTCAAAAGCTTTTTGGTGCGTGATGCGGCCGACCGAAAGAATCGTTTTTTCGCTTGTATCCATATCCTCCGGCACAAATTCTTCTGCCTGCGCACGCACCAGAGTTTCCGGCAAAAGATTTTCGATCGTGATCAGCTTTTCGGCAAGGTTCGGGTAAACGGAAGCAAAGGTGTTGCAGACCTCATCCGAAACGCCGATGATTTTATCAAAGCAGTCCCAGACTTTTTCATCCTGCCGAAAGTTCATGTTTGCCCGGGTGTAGTCGGTGTGGATCCATGCCAGCTTTTTGTCAGCACTCACTTTTTTTGCCGCAAAATCGTGCGGCCACATGAAGCTGATGGCCGTATCATAGTGCTTTTCGATGTTCGGCATGAAACGGACACAGCTGCGCCAGTATTCCGCCAGCAGCGCAAAGGTTGCGGCATCGTCCCTGCCGTATTTGCGTTCGGTGCGGATCTTTGTGACTGCCCGTCTGATGCCGAGAGCCGGGTTGGTTTTCAGTGCCGATACGATCGGCTGCGTCATGGCGGCGCAGGCAGGGATCTCGGGCAGAATGTGACAGCGGCTGTCTATGTATTTGAGCAGCTCACCGCCGACGGAAAAAAGCTGTAAATCCACCTCATAGCGGTCATAATCCATGGCGTTGAGCAACCCCAGCAGGCTGCGCTCAATGCCGCCGAGTTCCATGCCGCCGCTGACGATCAGAATGGATTTTTTCTTCATGCTTTTCCACCTCGATGAAAGAAATTCACACCCAGAAAGCGGTGAAGGATCCGGGTGATCTTGTTGCGCAGAATATCTTTTTTGCTCAGCCAGGTTTTGGCGTACCAGTGGATCGCCCTTGTGTTTTCGGTTTTTTTCATCACGCCGGTCAGGTCGTTGAACGGGCAGAAATATTCCGGCGGAAAAACGGAAAATCCGTCACAGAGCTGTACCGTTCCGTCATTCGGCTTCAGCCCGTGCTTTTGCAGCTCGGCGGTGAAATATTTGCAGATGGTCAAAGAAGCCTGCGTGCCGTCCTCATTGAGAAACGACAGATCCTCGTACAACTCCGCCATGGTTTTGTACAGTGCATTACCGGCTTCCTTTGCCCAGAGAATCAGCCCGGGCGCAACATAGGTATCGTCTTCAAAAGCGGCGATGGCATTGTTTTCGAGCAAATCATAAAACGGCTTGACGATCTCCACATCGGTGTCAAAATACAGACCGCCTTGTTCAAATAATATTTTGAACCGGGCATAGTCGGAAACAAACGCATATTTTTTTGCGTCATAAGCCTGGCTGACATAGCGGTTGCAGCGGACATCAAAATTGTCTTCGTTCCATTCTTTGATTTCAAAATCGGGGAAGGCTTTTTGCCAGGAGACAATACATTTTTTAATTAAGTCACTCTTTTCGCCGTGACCGAACCAGAAATAATGAATAGTCTTGTTCATGCGCCTCTCCCTTATTTCAAAAATTCAAACCACAGGTTGTTGTTCGGCTTGAAGAAAGTGGATGAGTACAGATCCATACCGGTCGCATAGGCTTCCTTGATGAAGAAAACCAAATATGCACCGATGAGCAGCACCTGCAAAGCCTGGTTTCGTTTTTGCCTGAGGCAGACACCGAAAATCAGCGAAAGCAAAAGGATCATATAAGGAGCCGTGAAGAAAGCAAAGCGGGCAAAGATCCAGTTGTAACCGGCAATTATATAGATGGAGGCATGAACGACCGACAGGTTGATCAGCACATCGCACACCGGTGAAATAGATCGGATCTCCCTGGAAAAGTAAATGGATAAGACCATGGGCAGGCTGTTGAACAGAATCCGGAAAATACTGGTGCCGACTTCTTTACTGCCCTCTTCGAACCAGCCCTGCGTATACATTTCATAGTCGCCGCCTTCCAGTATATCCATGAACGAAGGCATGAACATACTCACGAAAAACAGCGTCAGCAGACCGCCGATGATGATGGCGAAGGTCGGCAAAGACCACGCACGCTGGCGGCAGACAAAATAAATCGGTATCATAAACAGGCTTGAGCTGTGGAAAAGAAAAGCGATGAGAACAAAAATAAGGTACTTAAAAAAATCGGTCTTTTTCGGGGAAAAGAGATATTTGGTGCCTAAAAGCAGAATACCGGTTGCCACATACTGGCGGATGCCGTTCATGGTGGCGGTGTACAGTCCGGTTGTAAAACAGAAAAAAATAGCAATATCGCACGAATAAGAGAAGTTGCGCAGGAATAAAATCATCGGAATAATAATGAACAGTGCACAAATCGTGATCAGTGCATGAGGTTCCATGTCAGCCTGCTGCATGAGATACTGCAGCAGCGCAAACAGGTAACTTTTTGTCTGTAAGGTCGGCATACCAACGCCGGCTTCCTTATCCAGATTGTAGGTGTGGGTGTAGAAAAAAGTGTCACCGATGTTATTTCGTGCAGCGGAATACCACAGCATGATCAGCAGCGGAACCAGCATCAAAACAAAATTTGCTTTTTGTTTTCCCCAGACATTACGGCCGAGGCTCGGTGTCCGTTCGCTCAGAATACTGAACAAGTATGAAAATAAAAAAACCGTTAACAGATTTGTTGTCATAGCACCAGAATCCTTTTACTCGTTTTGTGAATCCTTTTTAAGGTGGTAGAGAACCATCAGCTTTTTCGGAATAACAGCAGCAAGCACGGGCTTGATGCAGTAAAGATAGTTTTTCTTTTTTAAGCCGGCTTCCTTGCATCGCCTGAGCAGATAGGCAGAAACATTCAGACTGAATTTTGCTTTTCTGCGTTTATAGGTGTAGGGATTCTCCCGCACAATGTACAGCGGTTCCAGAATATTGGCGGCTCTGTGCCCGCTCAGATAAAACCGCCAGAACAAATCGACATCTTCGATCCGTGCCAGCTTCGGGTCATCGGAATAACCGTTCAGTTCTTTGTATACCTGCGTACGCATCATGATGCTTGCGTGGCAGCAGGGGTTGGAACGGGCAAGCCAGTCGATTTCCGGGTATTCGGGAACGGTACGCACCTTGTCGGTGCCGTAGATCTGCATAAAGGTGCCGACAACATCGTATTGCGGGTGCTCCTCCAGAAACCGAACCTGTTTTTCAAAGCGGTCGGGAGCTGACAGGTCGTCCCCGTCCATGCGGGCACTGTACTGACCGGTTGCGACCGAAAGGCAGCGGTTGAGTGTTGGCCCGAGGGTGATATTTTTTTCGTTTTTGAGCAGTACGATGCGGCAGTCTTTGTCGGCATAGCTTTTGGCGACTTCGTAGGTGTTGTCGCTCGACCCGTCATCGCACAGAATGAATTCAATATTTTTGTGAGTTTGATTGAGCACGGATTCAATGCTTTCGGCAAGCGTGTCGGCACAGTTGTAAATGCCCATTAAAACGGAAACTTTTACATTTTCATAAGAGTGATTCATGTTGATTTCTCTCCTCAGTCGTGTCGGGCAACAAGCTGCTTCATCGCTCGAAGCAAAACATAAAACAACGGGGTACAGCGCAGGGAAGCACACAGAAAGAAGAGCTTCCATTTTATTGGGAGAAATTGCATTTCCAAATGCTTCAGTGCAGTGCTTATCTGCGGCTGCGTCAATACTTTTTTCAAGCGTCTGCAAACGGCACGCATACCGTCTGTTGCCATCATTTCGTTCAAGCCGATGTTGATCAGGCACAGTGCCCAGCGGTTGCGAATTGCTTCCAAACAATCCGAAGCGTTTTCCCGCTCAGCGCAAAGCTCTTCCAAGGCGGAGTTCACATGGAACGCCATGTCAGTATAGATCGGCTTATACCGACCGGAAAGAGAAGCAGAATTTGCCTTGATGTAGTGGTAAAAACAACGGTCGAGGTATACGCTGTTTCCGTGTGTAGGGCAAATGCTGCAGTACTGAGCGGAAAAATACAGGTCTTCCGCTCCGATTTTTTCAAGGTCATAAAACACGAGGCTATGCTCCCGGATGAGATCGGCACGGAACAGCTTTGTGCAAACCGAACTGAGCGAATGGATAAACTCGGGGTGCGCCAGCCGTTCGCCGACCGGGCCGAGTGTGTGAAGAAACATTTCGCAGTTGGTCATTACACGATCGCCGTCAAAAAGGTGTTTCTCT
>JAZUJI010000009.1:0-4296 GCA_045642685.1 Acutalibacteraceae bacterium
GTGTCCATCAAAGCGAACCGTTCATCACAAAGAGCCGGGATCAGATTGGGATACGGACGGGTGCCGTACTTTTCCGCTGCCTGCTTGGCAAGCTCCAGCGACCAATGCTGTGTATCGCCGCCCGCAAACTGGTCAAAGCAGAATTCAAACAGCTCCCAGCCGGTGCAAACCATGAAGCAAAGACCGACCGCTGCCCAAAGCGCAACGGAAAAGCCGCACTTTTGCTTATCACGAAGCTGCATGGCGGTAACCGCTTCGTAACCGAGCCATGTTCCGGCGGCACCGCCGGTAAAATGAAGAATAATATCATAAGCCGGAATCGAATAATAGAAATTCAAAAACGCACCGCCGAACGAAGCGAGCGTGAAGCTGACAACAACATAGTTCTGCACATATGCCGGCATATGGCGCAGGAAGCACCGTTCCGAGGTCATCTGTGCAATTTCCCATGAAAACAGACCGACCAGATTGGCTGCCATCTGAAGCACCTGCTTCATGCGTCCGCCGGCGGCACCGAAATCACCGTCCGGCTGAAAAAACGCCGTATAGACAATGCCGAAAATCATTAAGCCGCGAAGCAGCCACCAGAAAACTTTTTGATAGGTTTTGGAATCACGGTTCAGCCGTGAAAAATACTCCTTCATAACATCCTCCTCAAACAAGATACCGACATTTTATCAAAAAGCATCGAAAAAAGCAATAAAGATTTGATGAAAAATGATTAAGATATCCTAACAAATATTACATATTTGAGGGTTTTCTCGTTTTTTTCGGCAAATTGTTGATGATGATCGCCGCAAACATTACCGTACAGCCGATAATCTGGCGCAGACTCAAGCTGTTACCCAGCACGATCCAATCCGACAAAACGGCAAAAACAGACTCCAGACACATCAGAATCGAAGCGACCGCCGGTTCGGTATTCCTCTGACCGATGATTTGCAGGGTGAACGCTGCGCCGCAGCTGAGCACACCGGCGTAGAGCATCGGAAGAATGGCAGCGTTAATATCGGCAAGCACGGGCGTTTCAAAAAGCCCCATGCAGATCACGCCGAGCGTACCCGCCACAACAAACTGCGTAAACGAGAGCCAGATGGCATCCACCGTGGCAACCACATGGTCGATATACAGAATGTGAATTGCATAAAAAACAGCACAGGAAGCCGCCAGAATTTCGCCTTTGCCAAAGCTCATCTGCTCCGACACGCACAGCAAATAGGCTCCGACACAGCCCATGAGCACCGTAAACCACACACGGACTCTCGGCCTTTGTTTGAGCGCAAGCCCGAAAACAGGTACAAGAAGCATATACATCGCCGTCAGAAAACCGATTTTTCCGGATGTGGTGTACTTGAAAGCCGCCTGCTGCAGATTACCCGCTATAAACAGAATAACGCCGCAAATAACGCCGCATTTGAGTTGATGCAGCCTTGTTTTTTTCTTTTCTTCGGCGGTTCGTTCATCGGTTCTGCGCCTTCTGACAGTGAGCACCGCCAGCAGCGGAAGCAAAGCCGCTGCACCCATAAGCGTACGGATCCCGTTAAAAGTGAAGGATTGGATCTTCTCCATACCGATGCTCTGCGCCACAAAAGAGCTGCCCCAGATAAAAGCGGTCAGAAGCAGTGCAAGGCTGCCGCCGAGCTGCTTTCTTCTATTTTCTTTCATATAAAAACCAGCCTTTCATCAAACCAACAAAAAAAGAAAGAACACGGTAACTTTGCACAAATTACCGTGTTCAAATTCACAAACGGAATCAGAAAATGGTGATGATGATCTTTGCCGCCAAAGCGATAACAAAGAAACCGATACCGATATACTTCGTGAGCTTTACAAGCTTTGCTTCAATGGTACGGCCTTTGTTCTTGCCGAAGAATGTGTCGGCACCACCGGCGATCGCACCGGAAAGACCCTTTTGGTTGCCCTCTTGAAGAAGAACAAGAGCAACAAGAAGGATAGACAAAACAATTAAAACGATACCGAAAACAATTTCATACGCTGCCATAAAATTCACCTAAAGCCGATACAGGCTAACCCTTTCTTGTGTAATGCGGAATAATACCTTGTTATATTATCACATCATTTTGACAAATGCAAGTGTTTTTCGTAAAAAGCCGAAAAAGCAGGAAAAATTTTTCTGTGATATTTGCCGATACAGCGGTCACACTACCATCAGCGGACAGAAAGGTCAGGGCTTTTTCAGCCAGAGCGTTTGCCGACCGGCATCTCCGCTGAACTGTCAGCGGCGGGGATGCCCAAGGCTGACGGTTACATATCAGAGCAGGGTCAGCTGTTCTCCGCTGTCCTCTTCAGAAAGCAGTGCACCCAGGGACGGCAGGGTCTTGGTGCGGTAACGGTGCGGTTTTGCAAACTCGCCCTCACGGTAATCCCGTACCGTCATCAAACGCTGCCCTTTTTTCAGCGTCATCACGGCCACGCCCTGTGTATCCTTGCTGCTTTTTGCCGCAACGGCGCCGGAATGGAACAGCAAATGACGGCCGGCAGAGGACACCAGCACAAAGTCCCGATCCTCCTCAATATGACGAACGGCAACCAGCGGACTCTTATCGCTGTAAGCTTTGATCAGCTTTTTGCGGTTGGTTTTGGTTGCATACGAGCTTAATTCCACCTTGGCAACCTTGCCGTTCTCAAAAAAGAACAGCAGCCAGCCTGCATAATTTCCGGTCAAGACCGTGTCAAAGTAGGCTTCGTCTGCCTCCATTTCAAGCTTGGACGGAACGAATTCACCCAATGCACTTGCCTTGGTGAATTCAAAATCATCTGCCTTTGCCTTATAAACCTGATTCTTGTCGGAGAAAAACAGCAAATCGACATTATTGGTCGTATCCCAGGTTCGGGCGATCGCATCGCCGTCCTTCACCTTCTGCTCACCGCTCATGCGCAGGGACTGCGGCGTGATTTTTTTGAAATAGCCCTGTTTGGAAACAAACAGATGCACCGGTTCATCGGAAACGGCAGGCTCTTCCTCCAGCTGTGCCATTTCAGCCTGATAAATAATCTCGCTGCGGCGTTCCTTACCGAACTTTTTGCTGACAGCCTCCAGCTCCTTGACGATGATTTTCTTGACACGCTGCGGATGTGCCAGAATGTCTTCCATATCCTGAATCGCCTGTGTGAGCTCTTCAATATCCTTTGTGTGTTTGAGGATATACTCACGGTTCAGGTGACGCAGCTTGATTTCCGCCACATATTCCGCCTGCACCTCGTCAATGCCGAAGCCGATCATCAGGTTGGTAACGACCTCCCGTTCCTCTTCGGTGTTGCGAATGATGGCAATAGCCTTGTCAATATCCAGCAGAATTTTCTGCAGACCTTCCAGCAAATGAAGGCGTTCTCTGCTTTTTGTCAAATCGAAGAAAATGCGGCGGCGCACGCATTCGGTGCGGAATGCGATCCATTCAAGCAGCAGCTCTTTGACGCCGAGTACCCGGGGCATACCGCCGATGAGCACATTGAAATTGCAGGAAAAAGTGTCTTCCATCGGTGTGGTCTTATAGAGCTTGAGCATGAGCTTATCCGGGTCGGTTCCCCGTTTGAGGTCGATCGTGATCTTCAGACCCTTTTTGTCGGTTTCATCCCGTACATCGCTGATTTCCTTCAGCGAACCGCCCTTGAATTTTTCGATCATTTTCTCAATGATCGCCTCCGCCGTAGTGGTCGGCGGAATTTCCGTGACATCAATGCAGTTATTCGCCTTGTCATACCGATAACGGGCACGCACCTTAATGCTTCCCCGTCCCTCTTGAATCACGCTTTGCATTTCGTCGGGATTATAAATGATCTGACCGCCGCCGATAAAATCGGGGGCTTTGATGATTTCGGCAACATCATAGTCGTTATCCTTGATCAGCTCCGTTGTCACACGGCAGATCTCATTGAGATTGAACGGACAAATCGAGCTTCCCATAGCGACGGCAATGCCCGTATTGGCATTGACCAGCACGCTCGGGAACGATACCGGCAGCAAGATCGGCTCTTTCATGGAGCTGTCATAATTATCGACAAAATCAACGGTATCCTTATCAATATCACCGAACAGCTCGGAACAAATCGGTTCAAGCTTTGCTTCGGTGTAGCGGGATGCCGCCCACATCATATCACGGGAATATGCTTTGCCGAAGTTCCCTTTGGAATCCACAAACGGATGCAGCAATGCTTCGTACCCGCGGGACAAACGCACCATTGTATCGTAAATAGCGGCATCACCGTGAGGATTGAGCTGCATGGTGCGGCCGACAATATTCGCCGATTTCACCCTCGCACCGTTGAAGTCGGAGG
>JAZUJI010000010.1:0-4516 GCA_045642685.1 Acutalibacteraceae bacterium
TACAGCGCCATCAGATCCTTTGAGTGGTTGTAGCACATTTCGTGCCCGGTATCCCAGCAAAAGCCGACATGACCGCAGGCGGAAAAATGCGTGAGCAGCGCTGCCAGGCATTCCTCGCCCTCGGTGTTTTCAAACGCAATGCGCACTCCGAGGCGTTCGGCAAGGTCAACGCCGTTGGCGGCGCAATCCCGCAAACAGGCGGTGAGCTGTGCGATCCCCTCTTCCGCTTCTTCGCCGCCGTCCCACATGGCACGGGCTTTGTCGGACGGCGCATGAACGGATTGAAACAGCATCCCCGTTTCTTCCGCTTTTTTGCGGCATCGCTCCACAACGCCGTCGGGTGACCATTCAATAAAAAATCCGTCAAAGCCGGCCGCTTTGAAAATTTCTATCTGATTTTCCTGCTCGATTTCGTACCGGCGAAAGGTCGCCAGGCACAGCTTTTGCTGCCACATAAGTTCATCTCCTTACTTTGCATTATATCATATCGTAAGTCGGCAATGCAAGAAGGCGTTTCCTTTTACCGAAAATTCCGGTTCCGCAGCGCACAGCGACAAAAAATCGTATTTGAAGTATGAAAATTCTTTTTTTGGTTATATTGGAATTATCGTTCCGGGTGCTTGACTTTTTTGTTTTTTGATAGTATAATGTGTAAAAATTGAATGTCCTTATTTCGAGCGGCTGAGGGAACAGGCCCTGTGAAGCCCGACAACCTGCCTTACGGCAAGGTGTTAAATCCTGCGGTGAAAACCGAAAGATAAGGATGCGTTTCGATGCGTCCGTTCTGCGGGCGTTCTTTTTTTGTCGAAATGTGCGAAAGCGTGTGTGTAAAGAGAGGATTATTACGATGAGAAGAAATCTGTTCACTTCCGAATCGGTGACCGAGGGTCATCCCGACAAAATCTGCGATAATATTTCCGATGCGATTCTGGATGCCGTCATGGCAAAAGACCCCAACGGCCGTGTTGCCTGCGAAACCACCTGCACGACCGGTCAGATCGTAGTCATGGGTGAAATTTCCACTAAGGCGGAGCTTGACATTCCCGCCATTGCCCGCAAGACCGTTTGCGAAATCGGTTACGATGATGCCGCCAAGGGCTTTGACGGCAACACCTGCGCCGTTCTTGTCGCTCTGGATAAGCAGTCCGCCGATATCGCCATGGGCGTTGACCGTGAGGGAGCAGGCGACCAGGGCATGATGTTCGGCTTTGCCTGCAGCGAAACGCCCGAGCTGATGCCGCTGCCCGTTTCGCTGGCTCATGCGCTTGCCAGAAAGCTCACCGAAGTGCGTAAAAACGGCACCCTGCCTTATCTGCGCCCCGACGGTAAAACGCAGGTCACGGTGGAATACGAAGACGATAAGCCCGTGCGCATTGATGCGATCGTCGTGTCCTCGCAGCACAGCGCCGATGCGGAGCAGGCTCAGATCAAGGCAGACATTGAAAAGTATGTGATCAAGCCGGTGATCCCGGCAGAATATCTGGACGAAAACACCAAGGTGTTTGTCAACCCGACCGGGCGTTTTGTTACCGGCGGTCCGCAGGGCGACAGCGGTCTGACCGGCCGTAAGATCATTGTCGATACATACGGCGGCTATTCCCGCCATGGCGGCGGCGCATTCTCCGGCAAGGACCCGACGAAGGTGGATCGCTCGGCAGCCTATGCCGCACGCTATGTGGCGAAAAACATTGTTGCCGCCGGCTTTGCCGACAAGTGCGAGGTACAGCTTGCCTATGCCATCGGCGTTGCCGAACCGGTTTCCGTGCGTGTTGACACCTTCGGCACCGGCAGAGTCGATGAAGAAAAGCTTGAGGAGGCTGTGAAAAAGGTCTTTGACCTCACGCCCTCCGGCATTATCCGCACACTTGACTTGCGCAAGCCTATCTACCGCCAGGTCGCAGCATACGGTCATGTCGGCCGTGAAGACCTGAACCTGACATGGGAAAAGACGGATAAGGTTGACGCGATCAAAGCGGCTGTGTTATAATAATACCATCAAATTAACACATCAGAACAGGAGCAGGTTCCATGATCGATATGCATTGCCATATTCTGCACGGAATAGATGACGGCTCCGGCAGTTTGCAGGAATCCGTTGAGCTGTGCCGCATTGCCGTTGCCAATTCCGTTCACACGGCGGTTTTAACGCCCCATCTGCCGAATCCCTCGCAGATGGAGGAATTTTTGCGCCACCGTGACAAACGAATGGACGAGCTCAAGCGTGCTCTTGACCGGGAGCATATTGAGCTGGAGCTGCTGCCCGGTGCAGAGATTTTTGTGGATGATGATGTGTTTTTTGCGCCGAGCTTCGACGGTGCCACGCTCAACGGCAGCCGTTATATCCTTATTGAATTTACCTTCCGCGGGCTGAATACCATGCGGCTTATCAAATATGTCAATGAGTTTTTTGCCCGTGGCTATGTGCCGATCATTGCGCACCCCGAGCGGTATTTTTACACGCAGGAGAATTACGATACGATCAACCATCTGGCGGATTTGGGCGTGCTGTTTCAACTCAACGGCACCAGCCTGGTCGGCACCAACGGGTTTGAGGCGAAAGAACTCGGCTTTGCCATGGCACGCAACGGGCTGGCATCGTTCATCGGGTCGGATGCTCATTCGGTGCATCACCGCCCGAACGATTTGCTGGCGATGCTGAATCATTTCCCGAAGGGGATACCGTTCGATGTCTACGACCAAATGCTCAACAGGAACCCGAGAAAAATCATAAATAATGAGGATTTTGTACGGGGTCCGTTCATGCCGATTCGCAGGAAAAGGTTACTGTAACAGGCTTCCGGGCAAAAATTTGCCGAATGGGTTTACTTTTGCTTTGTTTTATTGTAAACTAAACAGATGACGAAAATGTTTTGACTTACGAAATCAACACTTATTTTTATCGGGAAGGATGACCACAATGCAGGAAAGCCAGAGAGATTCCGTAAACGCCCTGTTTGGGAACGGCCTGTTCGGGAACGGCGGCGGAGGCGGCGGACTTGATTTGTTCAAGCTGCTTCGAGCCCTGCTTCGCCGTGCGTGGGCAGTTGTGATGGTCGGTGTCGTTTTTGCGGCAGCAGGCTATTTCTTTGCCAAGGCAACTTATGTTGCGACCTACACGGTCAATGCGACCATTGAATTCACAAGCACGAAGTACATCAAGGTTGCGGATGCGGACGGCAAGGAAGAGCTGGTTACCGTTGTTGTGCCGTACGAAAACAATGATGTTTCCCGTTACAGCACATTGATGAAGAGCGATGCTATGCTTTATGCGCTGTCTGAAAAACTGAATGACAAGTATGATGTCAACACGCTGCGTACCGCCCTGACGCTGAGCGAAACCAATGTTCCGGGTATTTTCACCCTGAGTGTGGACGGAATGAGCCCCGGCTTTTGTTCCCAGACAATGGATGCTACGCTGGATGTGTTCCCCGATTATATGCGGGCGAGTGCCAGCACGATCAATATCCGTTTGATCAATTATCCGGGTACGCCGGCTGTCAGCAACAGTGATAACTCCGTGAAGATCGCATTCCTTGCTTTCATGGCAGGCGCACTTCTGATCGCACTGATCGTCGTGCTTGTTGAGATCTTCAGTGACACCGTTAAGGATATTGACGATATCCGCAACAAGACCAATGCGGCAGTGATCGGCTCGATTCCCTATGTCGGCAAGAGCACCGGTCTTATCAACAAAAAGCCGTTGTTCACCGGCGGCTTGCTGATCACCGATGAGGACAAGGTCAGCTTTGCGTTCATCGAATGTGTCAAATCCATTCGTACCAAGCTTGAAAACCTTTCCGCCAACAAAGGTTATAAAACCTTTATCGTTACATCCACCTACGAGAACGAAGGTAAAACGACCGTCGCCATCAACATTGCGACTTCTCTGGCGCAAAAGGGCAAGTCGGTTTTGCTTATTGACGCTGACTTGCGTAAGCCTGCTGTTCTGCGTACGATCGGTGTCAAGTATGAAGACAAGTCCGGTTTGATCCCGATCATCAAGGGTGAATCCACTTATCAGGAATCCATCAAATATGTCAAGAGTCTCGGCTTGTTCATCCTGCCCAGCGGCGGTATCACACAGAAATCCTCCGAGATTCTGGATGCCGACAAGGTTCGCCGGGTCATCGAGCAGGCACGCAAGGAATTTGACTTTGTTATCATCGATACGCCGCCTTCCCGTGTTGTGTCAGACAGCATGGTTATCTCATCTCTTGCGGATTCTCTCGTCTTTGTTATCCGTAAAGACCACGCCAAGATTTCCGACATCAACGAAACCCTTGAAGAAATTGCCGGCACCAACATTGACATTGCCGGTGCGGTCTTCACCATGAATGATGAAGAATCCAGAGGTCGTGTTCTCAACAAGGGCGGCAGCGGTTCCCGTTACTACAAGCGTTATTACCGTTACGGCGGTAAGTACGGCTACGGTGACGGCAAGTACGGTTACGGTACCGGCAAGTACGGTTACGGTTCGGGCGGCTACGGTTACGGCGGCTCCGGCGGTTATGGCTAC
>JAZUJI010000011.1:0-15626 GCA_045642685.1 Acutalibacteraceae bacterium
CCTTGTCTTCCTAAGACCGCTTGGCCTCCGACTTCATTGACCACAAAAGAAGCACCACGCAAGGCATCCTTTCTCTGTTCCACACCGAGGAATTTTGTGACCTTGGCACGGTTCTGGTTGATGTTGCGGTTGAGGGAAGAAATCATGATGAAGGATTCTTCCAAACGCTTGGCATCAATGTCATAAAGGGCAATTTCACTTTCGCAAAGAGCCGGGACGCACATTACATCGCCCAGTACATTTTTGGCGAATACGGTGCTGCCTGCACCCATAAAGGTGATTTTCATAGTAGTTCCTCCGTTTTTTGTTATTTATTTTCTAAGCAAAGCTTAATTAAATCGTTGACATCGGCGGTGGCAAGACATTCAACGGTGTCAGATGCGCCGTAATACAGCTTCACCTCGCCGCTGTCCTCCAAAATCATACCGCCGGGGAAAATGGTGTCCTGACGGAATCCGTCCCGCTGCTCATAATCCTCTTCACACACCAGCAGGGGCTTTTTGCTGAACCCGAGTACCTTGGACGGATCCTCCGGATCCAGCAGGGCAATACCGCCGTAATACTGTTTCTGCCAGCGTTCCTCCCAACCGTGTTTGCCTCTTGTTTTGTCCAATTCAACGGCGTGGAATGTGGTCAGCCAGCCCTTTTCGGTTTTGACCGGCGGAGCGGCGGGACCGATTTTGTCGTTGGCAAACGGAACATCTTCGACCGCCATGACCAGACGGGATTTGCCCCAGTAGACAAGGTCGGGCGATTCGGACAGCCACATATCGAAGCGGTCACGGCCACGGGAATAGACCGGCATCGGGCGGTCAAGGCGAACGAAGTTGCCGTGGATCTTTTCGGGGAAAAGCACCAGATTGCGATTGTCCGGTTCGGTCATGGAAATAATATCGAAATGATGAAAATCCTCTGTTGTGACCAGTCCGCCGCGCAGACCGTGCTTGGTGTCGATCGCACAGCAGATATAGCATTTGCCGTCAATGACCGTGATCCTCGGGTCATAGGCACGGCTGATTTCCTCATCCTGTAAAGCAAAGCAGGGTTTACATTCCACATCCCACACAATGCCGTCATCGCTCGTTGCCAAACCGATGTTGGTGCCGGCGAGCTTGCGATTTTCAAAATCGCCGTAGTCGTTGCGGAACATCATGATGTATTTTCCGTTGAGCTTTGTAACACCTGCGTTGAAAATCAAAGCGGCAGGGTACGGAATATCGTGCCGTGTCAGAACAGGCTGGCTGAGTTTCCGGATAACAGGGTCGGTCGTGTAGCTCATTTCTATCTCCTCCTCAAAAGCTGTCAGATAAAGCCTTTGTAATTGACGGGCAAATTGACCTTTTCGGGGCTTCCGCTGAGCCGCAAATACTTTTCGTAAAGCTCTCGCTTGTATTCATCGGTGTAATCGTAGCCCCATAAACGGCGGATCTTCGCAAAATCCTCAAAGGTTTCGTCCGGAAGCTGCCGGGCGGTCTCTTTGGAGTAGGGGAGCGGAACGCACACCGTGCCGTTGGAGGAAATGAAATATTCCTCTGCCAGTTCAATAGCCGTGCGATCGGCCTGAATACGGTCGTATTCCTCCCAAAACTTGATTTCCGTGATCGGAAACACGGCGAGGTCGGCGTCGATCAGGCGGTAAGCCTCTTCGCTTAAACCGAAATGACCGTGGTGTGCGATCTGCACAATGTCGCTCTTGAGCGTTTCGCCGTAGCGGTGTTCAAGTATTTCACTCTCTTTGCCGGAGGCATCACCGGGGATGAAAATGCGGCTGCCGTCCGCTTCGACCGTAACGACTACGGAAGAATCGTTGAAGTCGGTGATTTTCTGCGGGTAAACATCCTCCTGGGTGCAAAGCACATCGAAGGTCAGGTTGCGTATGTAAAATCGCTGCCCTGCCTGCAGCTTGTATTTCGGGATATCGGTGAGGCTGTTGAGCATTTGACGCAGCTTTGCGTTGAAGCCTCGTTCTTCTTCATCCCACACCGGCAAATCGTAATCATCCTCGAGTAAATTCCAGTAGAAGCCCTCAATCACAACATCGTCACAGTTGTAGCGCAGAAAGTCCATGAGCTTGGAAATATGATCCGTGTGGGAATGGGTGATGAGCCAGCCGTTGATGACGATTTTTTCACCCTGCGGGGTGCGGTCACGCAGGAACTGATGGATCCGGTCGTTGTCGTTGAATTGAAAATAATGGCCGCTGTCCACCACAAAAAAGCTGTTATCCGGACATTGGATCAGCAGGCACATTCCGCAGTCGATCAGCGATTGGTCATTTTCAAAGCAGTAAAAAACGGTTTTTCCGCTTTCAAAGTCCTGTTCGGGCTTCACACAGGGAGGCAAGGTATTCAGCTTGTCAAAGCTGACACGCAGCGTGCGGTCACAGGGGGAATAATACACCCCGAGTGTCAGATGCTTTTGCAGTGCAGCATAGCGGTTTTGGTTACATTCCGTTTGCATGGCGAGCGAAAACCCGGCTGCCGAGAGAGCTTGCAGATAGCTTTCATAGTCGGCTTGATTTTTTTTACGGTAGACGAGCAGATACCGTCCGTCTGAGCAAGGGTAAATCGGCTCGGACGGTTGTTCGGCCGGGTGCGGAAAGGATGCATAAAGCTCTTGCATGGTGAAACCTCTTTTGTCTGTTCGGTATACTGTTGCTCCTTATTAAAACATAAAGCACAAACAAAATCAATAAAATACACAAGATTTTGTGTAAAAAATTAAAAAATACCATGCAAAATCCATGTTGAATCGCATTTCATTTTACGATACAATAAAAAAGAGGTGAAATTCATGATCATTGATGCTCATTGTCATATTTATCCCGATAAAATCGCCGACAAGGCATCGCAAAACACCGGTCGGTTTTACACATTGCCCATGGCCTACGACGGAAGGCTGTCAACGCTGCTGGAAAACGGTGTGAAAGCGGGCATTGACCGTTTTGTGGTGCAGTCGGTAGCCACAACGCCCAAACAGGTCAGCTCCATCAACCGTTTTATTGCCGAATCCGTAGCGGCTTATCCGGACAAGCTGTACGGGTTAGGTACTTTACACCCGGACAGCACCGATCTGGAAGCGGATGTGAACGAGCTGATCGCTCTCGGGCTGAAAGGGGTCAAGCTGCACCCGGATATTCAGCAGTTCAAGCTCGATGATTACCGCTGCCTGAAGATTTACGAGCTTTGTGAGCGGCACGGACTGCCGCTGCTGATTCATACCGGGGACAGCCGCTATGATTATTCCAATCCGAACCGCCTGATCCCGATTCTGGATATCTACAAAAATCTGTGTGTGGTCGGTGCGCATTTCGGCGGCTGGTCTATCTGGGAGGAAGCCTCCGGATTACTCAAAAACCGTGAAAACTTTTTTGTGGATTGTTCTTCATCTTTTTATGCACTGAGCAATGAAACCGTTCGGCAGATCATTGCCGATTACGGCACGGACAGAGTTCTTTTCGGCACCGATTACCCCATGTGGAATATGGAGAATGAGAAAAACCGTTTCGATTCTCTGGGCTATGGTGAAGAAGATCGGGAAAAAATGCTTTGGAAAAACGCCGTGCGTGTGTTTCATCTGGATGAAAATGTAAAATTTTCGGGATAAATCTTTACAAAACCGAAAAACTATATTATAATGTTCTCACCATAAAAGGGAGTAACTCGCACCTTCGGGTGTTATATCCGGCGTCAATACACGACCGCTTGCGGTTCGCCGATATTGTAGAGAGTGAGACTTTTATCGCTGTTTCAGGCGGTAAAAGTCTTTTTCTATACCCAATTCAAAAGGAGATGTGACAAAATGCAATTCTACCTACAGGAAGCGGAATCTGTTTTTCAGCAGGTAAAATCATCGGTTGACGGTCTGACTGCCGCCGAAGCGGAAAAACGGCTTACCGCAAACGGAAAGAACAAGCTCAACGAAGCGAAAAAGGATTCACTCATCAAACGCTTTTTTGCCCAGATGCTTGACCCGATGGTCATTATCCTCATCGTGGCTGCCGTTATTTCAGCGGTGCTTGCCGTGGTGGAGGGTGCCAAGAGCGGCGGTGCGGTCGGTGTAGGTGATTTTGCCGATGTGATCATCATCATGGCGGTCGTTATCATCAACGCAGCCCTCGGTGTTTATCAGGACAGCAAGGCGGAAGCCGCCATTCAGGCACTGCAGGAAATGTCCGCTTCGACCTCCAAGGTGCTGCGTGACGGAAAGATCACCAATGTAAAAAGCGAAGATATTGTGGTCGGCGATGTGATTTTGCTCGAAGCCGGCGATGCCGTACCTGCCGACTGCCGGTTGTTTGAATGTGCCAGTCTGAAAGCGGAAGAAGCCGCTCTGACCGGCGAATCGGTGCCGGTCAGCAAGCTGATCAACGCCTTGAACGGCGGCGAAAAAGGCGAGGTTGCGTTGGGCGACCGCAAAAACATGGTCTATTCCGGTTCCACCGTTGCATACGGTCACGGCAAAGCAGTGGTGGTTGCCACCGGTATGGATACGGAAATGGGCAAGATCGCCGATGCCATCACCAAGGCGGAGGAGGGCTTGACACCGCTTCAGATCAAGCTTGCTCAGTTAAGCAAGGTTTTGACATTCCTTGTTATCGGTATATGTGTTTTTATTTTCGGCTTTGATATTATCCGTGAGATCGTTACGGGTGACGGCTTTTCGGGCGTTGCCGACTTTTTCACCAAGGCGCTGGATTCGTTCATGGTTGCCGTCAGCCTTGCGGTTGCTGCTATCCCCGAGGGACTGGTTGCGGTGGTTACGATCGTGCTTTCTCTCGGTGTTACCTCCATGTCGAAACGCCGTGCCATTATCCGCAAGCTTACGGCGGTGGAAACCCTCGGCTGTGCGCAGATCATCTGTTCGGATAAAACCGGCACGCTGACCCAGAATAAAATGACCGTGGTGGATTACTACGGCGAAGATCAGACTTTGCTTGCCAAAGGGATGGCTCTTTGCAGCGATGCCGAAATCAATGCGGACGGAAGCGAAACAACCGGTGAACCGACCGAATGTGCGCTGGTCAACTACGCCTTCAGCCTCGGCATGAACAAAACCGATTTGTCGGCGGCGGCACCCCGTGTGGCAGAGGCTCCGTTTGACTCCATGCGTAAAATGATGTCCACCGTGCACAGTGAGAACGGCGTTCTGGTTCAGTTCACCAAGGGTGCTCCGGATGAAATCCTGAAAAAGTGCATCGGTGTGCTTAAGGGCGGCAAAATTGTTCCGCTTACCGATGAAATCAAAAAAGAGATCCTTGCCGCCAACAAAGCCATGGCAGATAAAGCCCTGCGTGTGCTTGCGCTGAGCTATAAAAAGTATGAGGCTCTGCCGAACGATTCTTCCCCCGAAACATTGGAAAACGAGCTTGTGTTTGTCGGCCTGGAGGGCATGATCGACCCGTGCCGCCCGGAAGTAAAGGCTGCGATCGCCGAGTGTCGTTCAGCGGGGATCCGACCGATCATGATCACGGGTGACCATAAAGATACTGCCGTTGCCATTGCGAAGGAGCTTGGCATTATTAAAGACGCAGGCGAAGCTATCACGGGTGCTCAGCTGAATGAAATCAGTGATGAGGAATTTGAAGAAAAGGTCAAGCTTTATTCGGTTTATGCCCGTGTTCAGCCCGAACATAAGGTGCGCATTGTCAATGCGTGGCGCAAGGTCGGCATGGTGACGGCTATGACCGGTGACGGCGTAAATGATGCACCGTCCATCAAGAGTGCGGATATCGGCATCGGCATGGGTATCACCGGCACGGATGTTACCAAAAATGTTGCCGACATGGTTTTGGCGGATGATAACTTTGCCACGATCGTCAATGCGGTTGAAGAAGGCAGAAAGATCTATGATAATATCCGTAAAGCCATTCACTTCCTCCTCAGCTCCAATCTGAGTGAAGTGCTGACTGTTTTTGCGGCAAGTATTCTCGGCTTCACCATTTTGAAGCCCACGCATCTGTTGTTCATCAATTTGGTTACCGACTGTTTCCCGGCTCTTGCACTGGGGCTGGAAAAAGGCGAAAGCAATCTGATGAAGCGTGCTCCCCGCAAATCGACCGACGGCGTTTTCTCCGGCGGTATCGGTTTTGATCTGACCTATCAGGGCATCTTGGTTACGGTCTTTACGCTGGCGGCATATTTTATCGGCGCAAAGCTTCTCGGAAAAACCGAGGGTGACGGTATGACCATGGCATTCCTCACCATGTCCATGTGTGAGATTTTCCATTCGTTCAATATGCGTTCACAGCGCCAGTCCGTGCTGCGTATGGGTATCGTGGAAAAATCCCACAACAAGTTCCTCTATCTGGCGATGCTTGCCTCGCTTCTTCTCACGACCGCTATTATTGAAATTCCGTTCTTTGCAAATGCGTTTGATTTCACCGAGATTGGTTTGGTTGAATATGCCGTTGCTCTGGGGCTGGCGTTTGCCATTATTCCGCTTGTCGAGCTTGTCAAGCTGATTCAGCGGAAAACTGTTATGAAAAAGTAAAAAGGCAGATTAATAAAAGCAGTTGATTTCGTGAAAACGATTTCAACTGCTTTTTTATGTTATACTGCTTAATTCGATCACAGGCGCAGGTTTTCACTTCATCAGGCTGTTGAGCAGACGAACATCGTTGATCAAAATACCGTCCGGGTGAAGTGCGAGCAGACGACGCAGGTTTTCTTCAGTCGTGATACCGACTTCCGGATCGTTTGTCATGATCCAGGTCGGAACGGAAAACGGTTTTGTGTCCTGCGTCAGCCAGTTTTCCCACAGTCGAATATAGTTTACACCGGCTTGCAGAAATGATTCGGCACAGTCTGCATTTTTCATAAAAGCAAGGATTTTGGCATCAGGGCGCATGACCCGGATGGCTTTTACCGCCTGTGTGCTGCTGATGCCGAATACAACATCGTCATCCGTATAGCCGTAATCATCGAGATGCCGGATCAGTGAGGGAAGCACCTCGTCTTCTTTCACATGGATCAAAAGCGGTTTTATGCCGTTTTGCAGATAGTCGGTGAAACGGTGAGCGGAATAGGCAGGTGCATTTTTATGGTGCAGAGCCAGAAATTCCGCTTCGGTCATTTCATCAATTTCCCGTGTGTCGCCGAAAATGCGTTCGGCAGTAGAATCGTGGCAGACGACCACGGCTTTGTCTTTGGTCAAACGAACATCCAGTTCCACCAAATCAGCACCGTCCAGCAGTGCCTGTTTGGCGGAAGCGACGGTTTGTTCGGGGAAAAGGGTCGGTCCGCTGCGGTGAGCGATTTTTTTCATGACGAAAAATTCCTTTTACTTTTTCGTCTATTATAGCACAAGACGGCAAAAAAAGAAAGGCTTTTACCGGAAAGACGCACAGGAGGCGCATTTTCAAAAAATTGCAAAACCCGCAATATCCCGAATTGAAAAATAGTTTTTTGGTGTAAATCGTTTTCGCACCTTGACAAAATCGGTCGAAAAAGGTATACTGAGTTTTGCAATTCCGATAAGTGGTGGAGACTGTCATAGAATGTAATTTGCGTTCTATTTAGCGGAGTTGTCTTTCGTGTTTTTACGCCGAAATGCTGACAGAATCCGTCGGGTTCTGTCTTTTTTTGTCTTCATCCGATGAATTTTTTCAGAGGAGCTGATTCCCTATGCAGCCTATTACCCTGATTGCCCTCATTTTGTTCGGCATTACCTATGTGCTGATGATGGCATTGCAGAAAGTCCGTCCCTACATCGCCCTCGGCAGTGCGCTGATTTTTGTGATTCTCGGTGCCGTTCAGATTTTTGCACCCGGTACACTCGGTGACTTTTCTTACACACCGCTGGAAGCGCTTAAAGAGGTAGACTGGAATGTCATTATGATGATTGCCGGAACGATGGGCACGGTTTATCTGTTTATCGAATCCAAAATGCCGCAGTTAATGAGCGACTGGCTGATTTCCCGTGTGTCCTCGGTCAAATGGGTCATCGTGGTGCTTTCGCTTTTTGCCGGCATCGTGTCTGCGTTTGTCGATAATGTCGCAACGGTTCTGATGATTGCGCCGGTAGCTCTTGCGTTTTGCAAAAAGCTCAAGATTTCTCCGGTTTCGTCTATTATCTGCATTGCGGTTTCCTCCAATTTGCAGGGTGCCGCAACGCTGGTCGGTGATACTACTTCCATTTTGCTTGCCAAGGCTGCCAACCTTGACTTTTCCGGTTTCTTTGTCGATAGCGGAAAGCCCGGTATGTTCTGGGTGGTTGAAGCCGGTGCAATCGTCAGCGCTTTGATCATTCTGTTCATGTTCCGCAAGGAAAACGGCAAAATCAGCTACAGCGAGCGCACAAAGGTTGAGGATATGTTCCCGACCTACCTGCTCGTCGGCACGGTCGTTGCTTTGATCGCCGTTTCGTTTATTCCTTACAAAGAGGCGGCAAACGGCGGCTTCTATAAGCCTGCTGTAACCAACGGCCTGATTTGCATTTTCTTCTTTGCCGTCGGCATCATCCGCCAGCTCTTCATTAAAAAGGACAAAGAAACCGTTATCGGTGCGTTCAAAGAGATTGATTACTACACCATTCTGCTGCTGGCAGGCTTGTTTGTGGTCATCGGCGGCGTCAAGAGTGCCGGTGTGGTCAACTTCCTCGGCGAAAAAATCGCTCAGTTGGGCAATGGCTCCGTTTTTGTTGTTTACACCATTATCGTCTGGATGAGCGTTCTGCTTTCCGCTTTTATCGACAACATTCCCTACACGGCAACGATGCTTGCTCTTGTGCCGAGCATTGCCGCCGGTGTCGGCATCGGCGACCCGAAGCTGCTCTATTACGGCTTGCTTTGCGGTGCCACCCTGGGCGGTAACCTGACACCCATCGGTGCCAGCGCCAACATTGCCGGTATCGGTATCCTCCGCAAAGAGGGCTATGAGGTAAAAGCAGGCACCTTTATGAAATTCGGTGTTCCGTTTACACTTGCCGCTGTTACCACCGGATACCTCATGCTGTGGTTCATCTGGAAGTGACAGGCTGACATTTTTATATCGCATCGAAAAAGGGCGTTTGTATGTGGAGCTTTTCACAGCAAAAGCCCTTTTTTACGGGCAGATTACTCTGCCGTTTTTCACTTCGGCTGTAAAAACCGTTGATATGCTTTACAACATAACGGGATTATGGTAGTATATAATGCGGAATAAGATTACAGAAAGGTCGCAGTCTGCTATGTTTAACAAGGATATTCCGTCGCTCGAAAACCGCGCGTGGCTTTCTTCTCCGACCATGCACGGTGAAGAATTGGAGTATATGCAGTCCGCTTATCATACCAACTGGATGTCTACCGTCGGTGCGAATATTGACTGTATCGAAAAAGAACTTGCCGGGTTGATCGGTGTAAAATACACGGTCGGTCTTTCGGCGGGAACGGCGGCACTGCATTTGTGTATGAAGCTCGCCGGTGTTAAGCCGGGTGTCAAAGTGGCTTGTTCGGATATGACCTTCAGCGCAACGGTCAACCCCGTTACCTATGAGGGCGGTGAGCCGGTTTTCATTGATACGGAGCGTGACACATGGAATATGGATCCGCTTGCACTGTGTAAAGCATTTGAGCTTTACCCCGATATTAAGGTGGTGGTTGCCGCCAACCTTTACGGCACGCCCGGCAAGCTGGACGAGATCCGTAAGGTCTGTGATGAACACGATGCGATTCTGGTTGAGGATGCCGCCGAGTCACTCGGCGCAGCCTACAAGGGTCGTCAGACCGGCACATTCGGGCATTACAATGCCATTTCCTTTAACGGCAACAAAATCATCACAGGTTCCTCCGGCGGTATGCTGCTGACCGATGATGAACAGGCGGCACTGCGTGTGCGCAGCTGGTCCACGCAGGCCCGTGATACGGCTCCTTGGTATCAGCACAAGGAAATCGGATATAATTACCGCATCAGCAATGTGATTGCCGGGGTCGTGCGGGGGCAGATACCGCATTTGCAAGAGCATATTGCGCAGAAAAAAGCCATTTATGAGCGTTACCGTGACGGCTTGAAAGATTTACCGGTGCGCATGAACCCGTTCGATGAAACAAACAGTGTGCCGAACTACTGGCTGTCCTGCCTGATTCTGGATGAGGAAGCCATGTGTGAGCAGACACGCACGGAGCATGAGGCAGCCTATAAACCGGAGCACGGAAAATCCTGTCCGACCGAAATTCTGGAAACGCTGGCGAGTCACAACGCCGAGGGGCGTCCGATCTGGAAGCCGATGCATATGCAGCCCATTTATATCGACCGTAATTTTGTCAAGGTTGAGGAGCAGAGCGTGGGTGAGGATATTTTCCGCCGTGGTCTCTGCCTGCCGAGCGACAACAAAATGACCCCCGAGGTACAGGATAAAATCATTGAAATGATCAAATCCTGTTTCGCATAAAAAGCAGTCTGTTTCGCAGACCGAAAGAAATACCGTTAAAAAATCCTTCCGTGATGCTGTTTGCGCCACGGGAGGATTTTGTTCATGTGCGGTCAGACAACCGTAGCAGAGCGGTACCGTGTCCGCAAAGCAGAAAAATCAGAAGCTTAGCCAAAAAGGAAAATATTCAGAAAAACGGTCGGAATCGCCTGAAGAGCGGCACGAGTATAAACACGGATGCGCCTGTTCAAAACGGCTCCGGAAGCTGCAGAATCGGCAGCCGAGGTGTTTACCGGCAGGGTGAGGTTTGTATCGTCCAAATCAAAATCCACAATAAAATCGTTAATGATAACGATACCTGCAGCGGTGATGACGGCTTGAATCAGCCTTTTGTTTGCGCCGAGTCTGACCAGACCGTTGAGCAGGGGAGCGGGAAGCTTTTGGTTCAGACCGAAACGGTTGACTGCCCATTGAAGCAGCGTTTGAAGCTCTGCTTTTGTGACAGATTCCATTGCATAGGAGAATATTGCACGGAATGTGTAGAGGCACAGCTTGCCGGGATTTTGATAGGATGGCGCATTTTCATTGCCCTGATTATGGACGGCGAACATTTTTGCGCAAAGGTCAAGCGCACTGTCCGCCTCGTATGCCGGTAGCTTCATGCCTTTTTTGGCGGCATAGGCACTCAGGCTGTTTTCACCGTATAGCGGCATATTGGCGGCTTCCTTGATGCGGCTGAGAATATGATCTAAAACAGCGATCACTTCGGTATCCTGTTCATATGAAAGGTGCAGCAGAGAGCTGAAAGCGTTGACTGATAAATAGGTTTGAAGCTGGTTGAATGTGCCGGAAAGGAACACAAGCCTTGCGTATTCGGGAAAGTTGTTTTTCAGTAGATTTTCCATTTCTTTGGACAGACCCTGCGGCACAAGTGATGTGTCAATCGAGGAAATCGGAACGGTTTGAAGCTTAAACTCCCGGTCGGTGATTTCCACTCTGCGGTATCCGGCCGGAAATGTTGTTAAAGAGGGTGAAACCAAATCGTAAACAATGCCGTTTTCATTGGAATAGGAAGAGTTATCCGGCATATGGGTGTGACCCGAAAAATTGAAGCGGATTCCCCAGTCGATCATGCGGTCGGGCAGATTAAAGGTTTTCGGCACAGTGGTGTTTTTACCGTCAAGCGGCTGTGCAAGGTAGTGGTCGAACAAATTGGCATGCGTAGTGGAAAGAAGCTTTACGCCATCCTGTTCGGCTTGCCGGACTTGTGCTTCGATCCATTGAATCCGTGCTTCGCTGAAATGGTTGGTGTCAATTTGAATCAGGCGGTAGTGATTATCCAGATCCACCGTATAGGAAGCAGAATCCGGGTCAACGGCAAGTGCATGGTCGTAACCCAAATCAGCATACCAGCGTTTGAATTTGGCAACCGTTCCGTCATCTAAAAGCTCATGATTACCAATGGAAGCAAGAACCGTTTTATTTGTTTTCTGCTCGAATTGCCTGAGCAGATCCGTTATTGCCTGCATATCCGCTGTTCGGGGTGTGTCCGACATATCGCCCGTGAGGATAACGTATTTGCTTTCATCATTTTCAATTTGCTTCAGAAATTCGCTGACAACCGCTACGGATTCCGCAAACATTTTGCCGTAAGTCATGTCGGCAGCAAATGGATTTCCTCCATCCGGCTGAGGCAAAACAGCATGCTGTGTGCTGTAATGAAAATCGGATGAAATAATCAGTTGAAGCGGTTCTTCCTGCGCAAAAGCGTTGAGTGGAACAAGACCGGTCAACAGAACAAGACAGAGCAGAAGACTGACAGCTTTTTTCATTCGGAAAATCTCCTTTGCAATAAGGTGGGAAAAGCACGCTGTACCGTTATCGGTTAAAACCGGCGGAGCGTACCGGCATCACAATAGTTCCACGGCGTGAATCCGATTTGGGAAGCAGGTGAATTTTGCGCAAGGGTGAAGTCACCGTGTTCGGCATCCTTAAAGAACGGGTCTGCAAATACAGGCTCGTTGTAGTAGCCGAGCCATTTCACACGCAGCTTGCCAAGACGGTTGGTCATCGTCATTTTTTCGGCAGCGGTGGAACGGACTCTTGCGCCCGTCTTGCAGTCCCAATACAGGTTCTTACTGTCGGTGAAGGTGCTTTTCTTCACACAGCAATACATCGGCGAATCGTCGGCATACAGAATATTTCCCGTTAAATAAAGGGAATTGTGATCCTCATGCTTGCTCACTCTCACCTGACCGTCACCGTTGAGCGCAAAGATATTGTTGCGCACCTGATTGTTTTCGCCGTAATGCTGATGGAAGCCCTCGGAGGTACAGCGGTAGCACAGATTGTTTTCAACGGTCATATAGCTGGTGCCTTCGTCCAGGTAAACGCCCCAGCCGCCGTAGCCGCTGCCGCCCTCATAACAGCCGACATCGTGAATGACATTGCCGGATATCAGGGAATGCGGCTGCACACCCAGCGTGTAAATGCCGCCCATGTCGGACAGCCAGCCCTGACCGATGTCATAAATCAGATTGTTTTTGATGGTGATATAATCGGTGACATTGTAGGCATAGCCCCAGACCCAGCCGGAGGAAATAGCGGTGTAGAAGCCGTCATGAATTTCATTCTGTGAAATTTCACAGTTTCTTGCGTGAATTAAAAGTACGCCGATAGCGTTGTTGAACACACGGCCGTAGGCTTGAATATGACAATCGGTGACGGTAATGTCGTGCGTTTGGTCGTCCGGATTGTCGGAGTTGTTTCCTTTTATGTAGACGGCATTGCCGCCGATGTCATAAAAGAAGGAGGAACGGACGGAGCAGTTTTCGGTGCACAGGTCAAACATCAGTGCCGATGAACCGATGTGGCAGAAAGTACAGTCCGTAAAGTTGATTTTTGAGCTGTTGGTGATTTGTACAGCGGCAGGTGCATCGTAACACGCCTGGGGGAAATTCGGCTGATACTGAATATTTTGGGAAAGCGGATTGGTGGCGTAATCGACTCCGGAGACAAAATGAGAGCCGGAGAATATTTTCCAGGCTGTGTCTTTGATTTGGATCCCCTGAAACGAAATGTCTTCGCAGCCGTTGACGGTAATGGCGGTTTCGGTGTACCCGGCGGTCAGCACGGTGTTATCAACGGTTTCGTCCTCTGCCGGAATGTAGTAAAGCTTTTCGGTTTCACGGTCAAAATACCACTCGTGGACTTCACTCAGTGCTTCAAATACATTTTCAAAAAAGTAACGGTCATCCTTGGCAATCGTCATGCTGGCAGGCTTCGTCATTTCAATGCGTCCGTTTTGGGTGTCAACGGATCTGAGCGGCAGCAGCTCATCGTTCCAATAGTGCAGGATACGGACATCTACATCCTGCAGGTTGTGAAAATTCATCAAATCCTTTTTATTGCCGTAAAAAGCCGTGTGAATCTTAAAATAGCTTTGGGTCGGCGCAAAGCAATCCCTGTCGTAGGCGGCGGCAACGGAAAACTCGCCTTGTTTCGGGTAACGGGAACGGGAAAGCCGGGTATCACCGTTATAAAGCACATTGATGGTTTCGGCGGCGTTTTCGATGCGGCAATCGGTCACAAAAGCACGCACGCCGTTCACGGTGGTCTGCTCCCAGTCAGTGAGCGGAATACCGCCGGAGAAGACGACTTTTTCACCGGGCTTGGAGCGGTAAAGAACATGGCTGCGGTCGTTTTCCGTGAACGCAACGGTTTTCTTGATCGGATATTCTCCCTGAGAAAACCAAACGGTGACGGCTGCGTCTTTCGGTATACGGAGCGTTTTCAGCCGTTCCTTGGCACCCTCGATGCTGCGCAGCGGAGCTTCTTCGGTGCCGATGTTGGAATTATTACCGTTCGGGGAAACAAACAAATCATAGGAACCGGGCGTAAAGCTTCCCTCATCAAATTCCGTTTGTTCCCGGGCGGCGGTTTCGCCGAAAACCGGTTGTGTTTTTTCGGGCGGATGAATCGGAAGCAGATTCCCGAGCATCGTAAAAAAAGTCAGTAAAAGACTGAATATTTTGTTCGCCATAGAAAAAACTCCTTTTAATTGATTTCACAAACAATTATAGCGTCAGAAGGACAGAAAAGCAACATTTTAATTGTAAAGCACATAATCTTTACGCAAATGTCTGCAAATTTCGTCTTGACTTTCTGCAAAAAAATTTTCCCGAAATGCTTGATTCCGGGAATCGTGAGGTTTATAATCAAACCCGATAAGGAGTGACAAGCATATGATAAGAATCGGAATTGTCGGCTACGGAAATTTAGGCAAGGGCGTTGAAGCCGCCGTTTACAACAGCCCGGATATGGAGCCGGTTGTGATTTTTTCCCGGAGAGATCCGTCCTCGGTGCATCCTGCCGTGCCGGATATTCCGGTGGCAAGATATGATGATTTGCTTGCGTATAAAGATAAGGTGGATGTGATGATCAACTGTGGCGGCAGTGCAACGGATTTGCCGGTGACCACTCCGGCGATTGCCGAACACTTCAATGTAGTGGACAGCTTTGACACACACGCCAGAATCCCCGAGCATTACCGCAATGTCAACCAAAATGCCGAAAAAGGCGGTCATGTGGCGGTGATTTCCGTCGGTTGGGATCCGGGTATGTTCTCGCTCAACCGCCTTTATATGAATGCGGTTCTGCCCAACGGAAACGACTATACTTTTTGGGGCAGAGGCGTCAGCCAGGGTCATTCCGATGCGATTCGCCGCATTGACGGTGTGCTGGATGCCCGGCAATATACGGTGCCGGTGGAGAGTGCGCTGCAAAAGGTGCGCAGCGGCGAGAATCCCGAACTGACGACCAGACAAAAACACACAAGAGAGTGTTATGTTGTGGTGAAAGACGGTGCGGACAAGGCAAAAATTGAACAGGAAATTAAGACCATGCCCAACTATTTTGCCGATTACGACACCACGGTGAACTTCATTTCCAGGGAGGAACTGAAAAAGAACCACAGCGGTATTCCTCACGGCGGAAGCGTGATCCGCAGCGGCTGTACAGGGATGAGCCTTGACACCAGACATACGATCGAATACAGTCTGAAGCTCGAATCAAACCCGGAATTTACCGGCAGCGTCATTGCCGCCTATGCCCGTGCGGCTTATAAGCTTCATGCGCAGGGCGAAAGCGGCTGCAAAACCGTGTTCGATATCGCTCCGGTTCTGCTGCTTCCGCAGGACAGGGAAAGCATCATTTCAAAATTATTATAACGGGCAGCGGTTCTGTACCGTTTGTTTTTAATGCGAAGCAGATCCGTGGCC
>JAZUJI010000012.1:0-18794 GCA_045642685.1 Acutalibacteraceae bacterium
CTTCCTTTTGCAAACAGGCGAGCCGCAAGGCTCGCCTGTTTGCTTTATAAAAAGCAGCCCTGCCGGCCTTTCGGTCAGCAGGGCTGCTGATTTTTTACTGTTTGGAAGCCAGGATACGGCGTATCCCTTCTTCGAAGCTCACCTGCGGCGCAAAGCCGACATCCGTTTTCAGCGGTTCGATGTTCGCACGGATGCTCAGCGGAGCAGCGGCGGTCACATATTCGCCAAAGCCAAGCTCCGCACCGGGAGCGACCACATCACGCAGGCGACTGATGTATTCCTTCAACGGAATGGATTCGCCGCTTCCGATCACATAAATCCGTCCGTCTATGCCCTTTTCGCCGAGCAGATACAGCGCATTGGCGGCGTCACCGCTGTAGAGATAATCCCACATCTGGGTTCCCTCGGTAAAAACGGGGCGTTCCCCGTTGAGCAATTTTTCAATGGTGGTGGAAATCATGCTGCCTGCTCCGTCGTTTTCGCCGAAGATGCTGAGAATACGCACCCAAATGTGTTTCATACCAAGCTCGTGTGCGTACATCCGGGTCATCTGCCCGGCACACAGCTTCGCCATGCCGTAGCCGGTTTCGGGAAAGGTCGGCGTATCCTCACTCATCACCGCATCGGTGCGGCCGTATTCCGCCTGAGAACCGGCGCCAAGAAAGGTGCTGCAGCCAAAGCGTTTGGCAAGCCCGACTGCATCAAGCGCATACTGCACATTGCGGTTTTGCAGAGCCATATCGTTTCGGGACGGTCCGAAGGTTCCGCCCCATGCCAGATGATAGAACACATCGTAATCCTTGCCGGTGTCATTTTCAAGTGCCGCCATTTCTTCCAGCGAACAGTATTTCACCTCAAGCAGCTCATGCTGCGGCAAAACCGACAGACGCTTTGAGTCCTTCCTCGACAGCACTAAAACCTCTGTGCCCTCTTGTATCAGTTTTTGAATCAACGCCGTTCCGACGGCACCGGTCGCACCGGAAATAATGGCTCGCTTCATTTTGAAATCCTCCATTTTCGCTGTGAAACTATCCTATCAGCAACACGCCGGAAATGCAAGCCCTTTTTGCAAAAAACAGAGCTGCCGATCACTCGACAGCTCTGCGTCAGATGCATAAATTAGAAATAAGACAGTTGTAGTAAAATCAGGTCGCTTATATAATTATGCTTCTTCCCTCATCTTTGCAAAGCATTCGCTGCAGTATACAGGACGATCATCACGGGGTCTGAACGGAACTTTGCACTCTGCGCCGCACTGTGCGCAGGTTGCATCGAACATTTCACGCTCGGGCTTGTTGGCGTTCTTGCGAGCGTCACGGCAAGCCTTGCAGCGCTGGGGCTCATTCTCGAAGCCTTTTGCTGCATAGAACTCCTGCTCGCCGGCAGTGAAAATAAATTCCTGACCGCATTCCTTACAGATGAGAGTTTTGTCTTCGTACATTTTGTGCTACCTCGCTAAAAAAGATTTTTTTCACCCCTGAACGGATTTACACCGCCACCTTGTTTGCACACGCTCTTTAGTTAAGCTACCGGGGTATATAATATGTATTTACGCCTCAGGAAGACAGCTTGCGGCGAATACGCTGCATGGCATTGTCAACCGCCTTGGCGTTTGTACCTAAGTTTTCTGCGGCTTCGGCATAGCTCAAGCCGCTCAGATACAGCCGCAGCACACTTTTTTCAAAAGCGGAAAGCATAGTTTCAATTCGCTGCAAAATCTGCTCTGCCTCATCCTGTGTTTGTGCTAACTGCTGCGGGTCGGAACAGGCATCTGCAACTTCATCACCCGTTTCAAGAAGTGAAACAGTAACATATTCGCTCCCTTTGGAACGCTGGCGCAGCAGGTTGCGCATCCGGTTGAGCGCACAGGTACCGGCATAGGTGGAAAACTTGGTTCCGCAGCCCGCCTGATAAGTGCGCACGGCTGAAAGGAAGCCCAACACACCCTCCTGATAATAATCCTGCCGATCTGTTTCGTTATGGGCAAAGGAAAAGGAACGCTGCCGCAGGAACGGTGCCATACGCCGAAGCAGCTCGGAAATTGCCGCAGAGCTCTGCGCCCGGTCATGAGCCAAGAGGACAAGCTCTTCATCGGACCTTGACGCAAACACGGAGCTGTTCAAAGGTAATCCCTCACAATTTGGACAAGTAACCTTATCATAACTTACCGGTTTGTATTTGTCAAGGGCTTTTCTTCACAAAAACGAAAAAATTTCGGAAATGTTAACAATACTTTCAAAAAAAGTTCAACAATTTTGGTCTTTTTGTTGTAATTCGTCTAAGTTCAGGTAGAATGAGGCGATAAATTCTTTCATGAAACATTCCGCTGCCGGACAATTCAGCTGTGTAATCAACGATTCAATGGATTTTTTAGCTCCGATAAACTCGGTGTTGCCTGCTTTTTCTTCTTCAATGCACTTGATCAAAGCGGAAATCTTATCCGCCGCTTTGACCAGCCGCCACTCCTCATTATCTTCATCCTGCCTGACAAAATAACGGCGGTAGGTTTTCTGCATATCCGGCGGCAGCAGTGCCACCAAACGCTCCGCTGCCTGCTGCTCAACCGCCTTATAAGCCGTGCGCAGATCCTCATTGCCGTATTTGATCGGGGTCGGCATATCACCGGTGATGATTTCGGGCATATCGTGGTACAGTCCGATCAAAGCCGTTCGCTCCGCATTCAAAGCCGTTCCGAACCGCTCGTTGGAAAGAACAGCCAAAGCATGAGCGATCGCCGACACCTCCAGACTGTGTTCGCTCAGGTTTTCAAGCCGGGTGTTGCGCATCAATGCCCAGCGGTTGATGTATTTCATGCGGGAAAGCATCGCAAAAAAATGATGTGCCATTTTTATTTTCCTCCCTTGATATCGGTGCGGACAGACGGACTTTGCAGAATCAGTACCGTGCCGGGTGAATCATAGTAAACGCTGTAACCCTGCGCAGCATATTTGACCCGAAGCCCCAAGGTATCCTCAGCATAAATCCCGCGCATATCGAAAACAATATAATCCGTCGGATTATCGGATTTAATATCATAGATCTCATCACGGGCATAAAGATGCGGCACCAAAAAGGTGCTTGCTTTTACCGATGCACCATCCGGCACATGGGCAAGAGCCTCATCCAGCGCATCGAACTCCTCCTGATAATTAAAGCATTTGTTGGCAGTGGAAGAAAGCTTCGGCCACCCGGTCACGGTAAACAGGAACAGTGAAGAAACCGCCGCAAGCAGGCAAAGATAACGAGCCGTTCGTGCTTTCAGCTCCGCTGCATTGAGCACCGCCAGATAAATCATACACGCCGCTGCACCGAAGCAGTACTGGAAATCAATGCTGTACTGATAAATATAAGAAGTCATCAGGTTTTCAAGAATAAACGGAAACAGCAGCAGAAGCTGTGACACCTTGCGGCTGCAAACCGGCAAAAAGCCGAGCGGCAAAAGCATCTTGAGCAGGAAAAGGAATTTATCCTGCGTCATGATCTGCCCGACCGCATAACCCGGATCCATCAGTATCACACGAATCATGCCGAACAATCCGTTATCCTCATACATATAGTTATCGAAATGGTCGGACATCACGCCGTCCCCGTATTCGCTGAGTAAAAACAATGCCGCACCGAACCACACAAGCGAAACCACCGAAAGTGAAATGCCGCAGCGATACTCCTTGCGGGAAAAAATAAGAAACAAGCCGAAAAACAACACAAACAGCGTCGCATCCTCTTTCACCATGCAGGTGAGTATTGCAAACACAAACATCGGAATGTACTTCTTCTTTTCAAAAAAGCAGAACATCCACAGCAGCAGCGGCACAAGGAAGCAGTTTTCGTGCAGGTCATAGCTTGTCCCGCAGAAGATGATCGGATTGACTGCATACGCTGCCATGAGCACCGCCGTCAGCTTTGGTGACAGCTTTTTGGTTTTTGCCAGAAAATAAACCGGCAAAACACCCGACGCCAGCACGACCGCCTGCCCGATCTGCAGCGTATACGGTGAAGGAAAGAGCGCATAAAACGGCAAAAGCAAATAGTAAATCGGGGAAATATGAACCGCAAAATGCGACAGGATCATATCACGCTCACTGGAAACCAGCGGCAAAAGTGTTTTTTTCATATAGTAAAACATATTGCAAAACAGCCCGAAATCAAAATTCGGGGTACAATATGCCGCCTGACGCATACAGGTGAAGGTGCCGATCAGCCCGAGCACCGCCGCACCGGCAGCAGCCGTCACCGCTGCGGTCGCCTTCCCGCTCCAGCGTATCCGGGTCAAGCCGAGCCGATCGTCTTTGAGCAAATAGCAAAGCAGAACACCGGCAAGCAAAAGCAAAGTAATACAAAACCACATATCCTTTTTCTGCGCAAGAAAACCGACTGCGCTGAGAAGGAAACCGGCGGTGAGAAGCCATGCATCCGTCTGAGCCCGCACTATAAGCATCTGAACAATGGAAAAGGCAGCAAAAAGCCCGACCAGAGAAATAATATAACGAACCGGGGAAAGTAAAAACGCATAGGACACCTCATCAAACGCATCCCCGTCCGTCAGGAGAAGCAGAACCTGAACAAAGCACCAGGAGGCTAAAAAACGAGGAATCAGCTTTTCAAAAGAAAAGCTCGCCCTGATTCGCTCCTTCATCCGTAATTCCTCCTCAAAAACAGTGTAGTCGTATTATAACAAATCCACCGGCAAAATGCAAATATCACCATCTTGAAATATTCCCTTTTCTTTGCTATAATCTTCACAATCTTTTCTGTTTTGAGGTTTCAGCTATGAAAAAGCCAACCTTTCGGGCAACGGTGAACAGTTGTTACATCGGTTACATTTCGCAGGCGATCGTTAACAATTTTTATCCGCTGCTGTTTGTTCTGTTTCAAAACCAATACGGACTCTCTCTTTCTCAAATCAGCTTTTTGATCACCGCCAATTTCGGTATTCAACTCTTGGTTGATATTCTTTCTGCCCGTTTCGTTGACCGTATCGGTTATCGAGCCACCGCCGCTGCGGCTCATTTTCTCTGTGCCGCCGGTCTGTTTCTGCTGCCGGTTTTGCCAGCGGTCATGGATCCGTACATCGGCTTGCTTCTTGCCGTCATGCTCAGCGGGATCGGCGGCGGACTGATCGAAGTTGTCATCAGTCCGATCGTCGAAGCCTGCCCGAGTGAGAACAAAGCCTCCGCCATGAGCCTGCTCCATTCGTTTTACTGCTGGGGGCAAACCGCCGTGGTGCTGCTCTCCACGCTTTTCTTTCGCTTCATTGCTCCGGAGGCGCGGAGCTGGGTTTCTGTTTTCTGGGGCTTGATCCCGTTTTTCAACGCTTTCTCGTTTTTGCGTGTTCCGCTCAATACACTGCCCCATATCGAGGGGAAAAGCTCGCCGCTCCATGCGCTCAAAAGCAAGGGATTCTTTCTTTTTTTCCTGATGATGCTCTGTGCCGGTGCTGCGGAGCTGTCGATGAGCCAATGGGCTTCCGCTTTTGCCGAAGAAGGCTTGCAGGTCAATAAAGCGATGGGTGATTTGCTTGGTCCTTGTATGTTTGCCGTGTTCATGGGGATTTCCCGTGTTTTTTACAGCAAAAAAGGTGAAAAGATCCGGCTGAGCAGCTATATGGCGTTCAGCGGTGCCCTTTGCACCGTCGGTTACGCCGTCACCGTTTTCGCTCCGCACCCCGTGCTTTCCCTTGTCGGCTGCATGATTTGCGGTCTTGCCGTGGGCATCATGTGGCCGGGTACATTCAGTATGGCGGTCAAAGCCATTCCGCTGGGCGGCACACCGATGTTTGCGCTGCTGGCATTAGCCGGTGACATCGGCGCCACAAGCGGTCCGTCCGTCACCGGTCAGCTCTCCGCCGCTTTCGGCTCCGACCTTCGTGTCGGCTTTGCGTTTTCCGCCGTTTTCCCGCTGCTGATGCTTCTCCTCGCCCTGATTTGCAGAAAGCGTGAAAAAGCAAAAGAAAACCGGTAACCGATTCCCCTGTCTTCGCATACTATGGGGATGTAAAGCGAAGAAAGGAGGAAACGAACCATGGGATGCAATCTTGGTAACGGCAACTGCTCTTGGATCATCATTCTCATTCTCATCCTCAGTTGCTGCTGCGGCAATAACGACAACTCCGGCTGCGGCTGCAACTCCGGCAGAGGTTCTGACTGCGGCTGCTGCGGTTAATCTCTGTGAAGCACTTCTGACATAACGGCGTGAGCCCGGACAGCACAAAAGCTGCCCGGGCTTGCTTTCGTCTATATAAAATAAATAAAAATAGTGAAATAAAGTATATACTTTTGTCGGATGGTGTGATATAATGAAATAAATTGTGTAAAATAAGGAGAGATGTTATGTCCGTCACGGTCAGTGTCATTGTACCGACACATAACCGGCCTCACTTTTTAGGCAGAACCATTGATTCTCTGCTCGGACAAACCTATCCGTTTACAGAAATTGTCGTTGTAGACGATAATGAGCCTGACAGCGAAGCACGCAAGCACACGGAAGAAGTCATGGCAAACTACATTCAGCACGAAAAGGTGCTCTATGTGCAGAATCCGCACGCTCTCGGAGGCGGTCCGGCCCGCAACGCCGGCATTGCCGCCTGTCACGGAGATTATGTTACTTTTTTAGACGATGATGATATCTACCTGCCCGAAAAAGTGGATACACAGCTGAGCTTCATGCTTGAAAACGACCTTGATATGAGCTTCACTGATGTTTTTCTGCACAATGCAGACGACAACCTTGTGGAATACCGCCGCCACACCTATGTGCAGAACTGTTCCAATGCCGAGCTGATGCGGCAGCACGTGATCCATTCGCTCTGCCCGACTTCCACCTACATGATCAAGCGCAGCTTTCTTCAGCAGACCGATGGGTTCCGTAATGTTCCCATGGGGCAGGATTTTATGCTGATGTACGACATGATCGAGCATCAGGCAAAAATCGGTTATTTGCCGGTGTCATACATCATCCAGTATCTGCATACTGAAGGCAGAATTTCGGTCGGTAAAAATAAAATCAATGGCGAAAATAATCTCTACACATTCAAAAAAACTAAGTTTGATATTCTCACACGAAATGAACGCCACTATGTTCGTTTTCGACACTATGCGGTTCTCTGCATCGCTTATCTGCGCAGCTCAAAGCCGCTTCATGCACTGAAATATGCGATCGCCTGCGTATTCTGCTCGCCGCTTCTGGTCATTCGTGAGATGAAAAACTTTTTCCATAATCGAAAGCTTGCCAAAGGGAAGGCATGATCCGAGGTAAAAAATGACACGCACCGCCGACAAAAAATACAGCCTGTTTTTTTCGCCTTCGCTCGACACCTTTGTCGATGTGAGCTTTTTTCTGATGCTTTTTTCGCTGTACACCAATATTTTCTTAAACATTTCAGCAGATTTCGGGAATTATTTTTATTATTTTTCTTTCTTTTCATTTGTTAGTCTCACCTTTTTTAAGCTTATCTTTCGGATCCGGCTCAAAGGCACGGTCATTCTGCCACACATCACCATATGGTACGGCTTGTTCATTCTGCTCGGCTTTGCATCGGTTCTGTGGGCTTATCAGCCGAGTGCCAGCTTCCATGTCCTCTCCCGTATGGTGCAATGCTTAGTCATTCAGTTTTGCATGGTGCAGAATTTTTCCACAAAAGAAACTCTGCCCCGCTGCTTAAAGCTGATCGTCCTCGCCGCCGTGATAAGTTCAGCCTATATTCTGATCCGAACTCCGTTTTCTCAGTGGTTTAACAGTCCTTTTGGAAGCGCTGTGACCGACTTGAACCCAAACACGCTCGGCGGTATCTATTCCCTCGCGGCAGTGATCGCCTACTTTTTCGCCTATCATCTGCGAAAGAAAAAAGCATATTTGGCTGCAGTTTATCTGTTAGCGGTGGTCATTTTGACCGGTTCACGCAAATCGATGCTCGCCGTACTGCTTGGCATTTTGATCCTTACCGTTACGGACAGCAAACGCAAACACCTGATTTTTCGACTGATTACCATTCTTTTCGTCATTGCTTTTGTTTTTTATCTGATCATGACGGTGCCTGAACTTTACAGTGCGATCGGTCGCCGTTTTGATTCCATGCTCACTTTCATCAACAAAAAAGAGGGAGATCACAGCATCGCTCTGCGTTTGGCTTTTATTGATATTGCCCGAAAAATCTTTTTGGAAAATTTCCTGTTCGGCATCGGTTTGTTCAATTTTTCCGCTAAGCTCGGTTCAATTATGAATATAACAACTTATGCCCATAACAATTACTACGAGCTGCTTGCCGATCTCGGGCTTACCGGCTTTTTGCTGTACTATTCCTATTATGTTTATGTTGCGATCGCAACACTGAAACGAGCTGTTCACGGCAGCCAATATGCAAAACTGATGCTGACCATAATCCTTATTATTCTGTTCTGCGATTTCGGTATCGTCAGCTTTTATTCCGCACAGACCAACATCTTCTTTGCCTGTACTTCGATTTTTTTAAGCGTATGCGACTATCCGCAGAAAAACATGCCTAAGGCAAAACCTTGAACCAAAGAAGTAAACCGAAAGGATGAAAATACATTGAACACAAATGTCAACACTACATCTGCACCGGAAGGACTGGAAATCAACATTCTTCTCCTCCTCCGAACGGTTCTCAAAAAATGGTGGATCTTACTCATTTCCACCGTTTTGTGTGCCGTTCTCGGCTGGAGCATATCTTTTGTTATGACCACACCAACTTACACGACCAACATCAGCTTCACCACTTACAACAAAGCTGCAACGGATGTTGTTTCAAGCAGTGACATCGATTCTTCCATCATGATGACCAACACATTCAAATACATCCTGCAGGGTCGACCGATGCGTGAAACCGTGGCAAAAAGCTGCAGCTTTCCGATTACCGTTGACGAAATCAGCGAATATGTGTCGGTCAACACCCAGGCGGATACCAATATCATTATCGTAAATGTCACGACAGACAGTGCGGATAAATCCTATGAAATTGCTTCCGGCATTGCCTCCCACTACCAGGATATTGTGGATTACGCCTATCCGAACGCAACCCTGCAGATTTATGAAAAGCCGTTCAAACCGACCGCACATGACCCTCAGCTTTCTTTGCTGTACTTCGCCGTAATCGGCGGTATTGTCGGTTTTGCAGCCGCTTTTATTGCTATTTTGATTGCCAACGCAACCCGTGACACGGTTCAGTCCTCCGATGATGTTCAGGTGAAGCTGGATTCCAAACTGCTCGGAACCGTTTTCACCGTTCGCAGCAAATCCAAAAAGAATACCGACCCGGTTCTGCTTATCACCGACCGTTCGCTCGGATTCTCTTTCATTGAATCGTACAAAGCCATACGAACCCGTGTGGAAACTCTGTGCGCCCGTAAGGATTATAAGACCATTCTTGTCACCAGTGCCGGTGCCAACGAGGGTAAAACGACCTTTTCACTGAACCTTGCACTCAGCCTTTCTCAAAACGGTAAATCCGTGCTGCTGATCGATGCCGATATGCGCAAGCCGACACTCTACCGTTTTCTGAACCTGAACATTCCGAAAGGGCATGATTTGGCATCCGTTATCTGCGGAAAAACCGATTTGAGCGATGCCATTAAGTATGTTGAAAAGTATTCCCTTTTCATCCTTTCTTCGATCGAACCCAACAGCGAACCGACTGAGCTTCTTTCCTCTCAGCAAATGAATAAAATCGTTAAAGCGGCGAGAAAAGAATTTGATTATGTCATTATTGATACAGCGCCTGCCGCTGTTGTCACCGATGCCACGATTCTTTCCAACTTTGCCGATGCGTGCATTATGGTGGTGCGTGAAAACTTCTCCGATGTTTCCAGTATCCGCGGCGTTATTTCCGACCTTGAAGCCTACAAAGCCGACTTAATCGGCTGCGTTTACAACAACACCGCCAGCCGTGACGGTTTGCACGGGCTCTACAGCAAATACAGCTACGGCTACTACAGCTCCAATCCTTCTTACGGTTACGGCTTCGATGAAGATGGAAATGAAGCTGCTTCCGAAAGCTAAAGGAGATGGAAATATGAAAAAAGCATTGATTGCCCTGCTGGTTCTTGCGGTCATCGGGTGTGGTGTGTTTGCCGGTTATCAAGTGTATACAAAAGCTCCCGAAAACGCTATTATCGGCACTTGGAACAACGATGAGATCGACGGTGCATATTACGTATTCAACAAAGACGGCACCATGAGCGGAAAAATCACCGTTCTTTCCGTAACCACCGGAATCGACGGCACTTACAGCCTTGACAAAGATGCAAAAACCCTGAGCATTTCGTATCAGCTCAAATCCTCTTTGCTGTCGCTGGAAACCAACTACGATGTGAAGAAAGCCTTTGAATTTACCAAGAACGGTAAGTTGATTCTGACCGATGAAAACGGTGACACGACCGCCTTCACAAAGGCGGAAACGAACAAGTAAACGCAAACAGCACACAAAAAGGACCGCACAACCGTGCGGTCCTTTACTTTATGTTGTTGGTTCAGACTGCATTACGCTTTGCCTGCGCAGCCGAGAACTGTTTCGATCTTGTGCTCGACCATACCCTGAATGGCGGTACGAGCAGGAGCAAGATACTGTCTGGGATCGAAGTGCTTCGGATTCTCAGCCATATATTTTCTGACAGCAGCGGTCATGGCAAGGCGAAGATCGGAATCGATGTTGATCTTGCAGACAGCCATCTTGGCAGCTTCACGAAGCATTTCCTCGGGGATACCGATCGCATCATCCAATGCGCCGCCGAACTGGTTGATCTGGGCAACAAATTCCGGAACAACAGAGCTTGCACCGTGAAGAACGATCGGGAACTCGGGCAGACGCTTGCCGACTTCTTCCAGAATGTCGAAGCGAAGCTGCGGCTTCTGACCGGGCTTGAACTTGTATGCGCCGTGGCTTGTACCGATTGCGATCGCAAGAGAATCCACACCGGTTTTTTCAACAAAATCCTGAACCTGTTCGGGCTTCGTGTAAGAAGCATCCTCTGCGCTGACATTGACATCGTCCTCAATGCCTGCCAGCTGACCAAGCTCGCCTTCCACGACAACGCCGTGAGCGTGTGCGTATTCAACGACCTTCTTGGTCAAGGCAACATTTTCTTCATAAGGGAAATGAGAGCCGTCGATCATAACGGAGGTAAAGCCGCCGTCAATGCAGCTCTTGCAGGTTTCAAAATCGGGGCCGTGATCAAGGTGAAGCGCAATGGGAAGACCGGTCGTTTCAACAGCAGCCTCAACAAGCTTGACAAGATATGTATGGTTGGCATACTTGCGTGCGCCTGCGGAAACCTGAAGGATCAGCGGAGCATTCAGCTTTTCGCCTGCCTGAACAATTCCCTGGATGATTTCCATATTGTTGACATTGAATGCGCCGACAGCATAGCCGCCCTCATACGCATCCTTAAACATTTTTTTGGTGGTTACAAGTGGCATATCACTCACTCCTATTCTAAAATTATCGGAAATATTATACAACAATGCACGGGCGTTGTCAATGATTATAACACTTTTGCAAGGAAGTCCTTCAAACGGTCACATTTCGGGTTGCCGAAAAACTCCTCCGGTGAGCCTTCCTCCATAATAATACCGTCATCAACAAACAGCACCCGGTTGGCAACCTCACGGGCAAAGCCGATTTCATGGGTAACGACCACCATCGTCATGCCCTCGGCGGCAAGCTCTTTCATCAAATCCAGCACTTCACCGACCATTTCCGGGTCAAGTGCGGATGTCGGCTCGTCAAAGAGCATGACCTGCGGATTCATCGCAAGCGAGCGGACAATGGCAACACGCTGCTTCTGCCCGCCGGAAAGTGTTGAAGGATAAACATCTGCCTTATCCGTTAAGCCGATACGGTCAAGCAGCCGTTCGGCATTGCAGCGTGCTTCGGCTTTAATTTCTTTTACGCTTCGCACCGGCAGCTTTTCTTTATGGAAAAGGTTATGGCGTTTCGCCTTACGGCGATCCTGCTTGGCGCACAAAATGGGGGAAAGCATTATGTTCTGAATGACCGTTTTGTTGTTAAACAGGTTGAAATGCTGAAACACCATGCAGATTTTACGGCGGTGAATGTTGATATCGACCTTCGGGTCGGCGATATCCACGCCGTCAAAAATTATCTTGCCGCCCGTTGGGTCTTCCATACAGTTGATGCAGCGCAAAAAAGTAGATTTACCGGAACCGGAAGGACCGATGATTGCAACGATGTCACCCTTGTTGACCGTCAGATCAATGCCTTTGAGAACCTCGTTTTTTCCGAAACTCTTTTTCAAATCAATGATGTCGATCACTCTTGTGCAGCCTCCCTTCCATAATGCGAATCGCCAGACTGATCAGGCAAACCATAACGATATAAATCAATGCCATCGTCAGATACGGAACCATGAACTCATAGCTGTTGGTGCCGATGTAGTTAAACGCCTTATACAAGTCAACAGCGCCGACAAAGGAAACGACCGAGGTTTCCTTGATCAAAGCGATAAACTCATTGCCCAAAGTGGGAAGAATATTTTTGACAGCCTGCGGAATGATAATGCGAAGCATGGTCGTAGAAAAGCTCAGACCAACCGAACGGCCGCCTTCCATTTGCCCGTAATCCACGCTGTTGATGCCGCCGCGCATGATTTCGGATATGTAAGCACCGCTGTTCAGACCGAACACAATGATCGCAACCGGCACCGATGACATCTGAATCTCCAGCAACGGCAGGATAACATAGTAAAACACCAGCAGCTGAACCACCATGGGCGTTCCCCTGAACAGGCCGACATAAAAGCTGCAAAAACCGTTAAGGATCTTCGGCAGAGTTTTATACTTCGGAATTACACGAACCGTTGCGATCAGTGTGCCGATGAAAATGCCGATTATCAAACCAAGCACGGCGATCTTCATGGTGTTTGCCAAGCCCTCCAGCACCTCATGATAACCGCCGTAATCAATAAGGACCTCTAAAAATTTTTCAATTTTTCTGTCAAAATTCATATCATACAACCTTCACAAACAAAAATCGCTTTCATCAAGCCTCTTTTCTCAGAAAAGCCAAACGCACAAAGGCTGTATCGGCAACAGCGTCACCGATACAGTCCCTGCTGTTTATCTTCGGTTTCAATCAGGCAAGCTCATTGATAGCGGCTGTAATCGCACCGGCGGGAGCCGAGTCGATAATGACAAGATCGACATTGCCGTTAATCAGATCCTGGCAGGCAAGAGAACCGTTCTTATAACCCTTGTATGCGGCCTTCAAACCGGCAAAGTTCCATTCTTTATCTCCCTTAACATAAAGCTCACCGGTGGTACCGTTCTGTATACCGACCGTTTTTGATGCGTCAAAACTGTTAAGGATCGCCTCAACAGCCGCCTTGTCTGCGCAGGCATCAAAGGTCGTATCGTCACCCCTGACAATGATCTTCTGTGAGGCCTCATAGTAGGGATCTGAGAATGTAACATACTCTTCACGAGCAGGCTTTACGGTAAGACCGGACATAGCAATATCGCACTTGTGCTGACCGACGGAGAGGCAGACCGCATCAAAATCCATATTGTCAATGACCAGCTCTCTGCCGGTCTTTTCAGCGATGATCTGAGCGATCTCCATGTCGATACCGTAGTACTTGTCGCCCTTCATGAACTCAAACGGCTCAAACGCAGCATGGGTTGCAATGACAAGCTGCTCCTTGGAATCATCCTTGGCAGCGGAGGTAACACCGACCGGCTCACCGGCACCGAAGTAGTGACTGCAAATCTCGTCAAAGGTACCGTCTGCCATGATTTCTTTAATTACGGTGTTGACCTGTTCGATCAGCTCCGGCTGAGCCTTGTCAATACCGAAAGCATATTTTTCTTCTGTCAGGTTAATGTCGATCACCTTGACTGCCGGTGTTTTGGCATCATCGTTAGCATCGGCTCCGCTGTCGGCCGGCTTCTTGTCGCCGCAGGCGGTCAGAGCAGCCATGCTCAAAACAAGTGCCAGAATAACGGAAAGGATTTTCATTGTCTGTTTCATAAGTAAGCCTCCATACTTTTGAATAGTTACTTAATTATAGCACTTCCTTTCGGAAGATACAAGCGTTTTGAAAAAATATTCAAAATATCTCAAAATTTATTGCTATTCTGCATATTTCAAATGTATTTCGTATTATTCGAGCAAATCATTATAGCGACCGAACCAATAGGGAAGCAAATAAATAGCTCCGTCATACAAAATCGGGCGGTTGATGTGGTAATCATCCGGCATCAGCGGGCTTCCGTCATAGCGGTTAATGGGTTTTTCATCATAGGGCAAAGCGACCTTGAGCTGAGGCACACCGGCATATTTCTCCTGTCCCTCATCCCAATCCAGATCCCTGCGGATGCTGTTTTTCACATTGTAGGACAACAGATCATACGGCAGCCGCATCAAGCCGTCCGCCGCCCAATCCAAATCGCAGGGCTGACCGGAAAAAGCACCGTAAATCAAATTCCAAAGCGGGCTGTGTTCCACCTGTTCATACTGCCAATGATCCTTCATACCGAACAGATAGTATTGCCGCAATGCCGGGTCAGTTTCATAAGTGAGCAGCGGAATGGAAATGAGAAAGCCCAGATTGTCATCAATGTGGATGCTGTGGCAGTCACGGCGCTTGTGGTGCGCCGCATTCAAAGCGTAGTGCTCCGACATAATGAAATGCTTATATATTTCATTATATTTTTCATTGCCGCTCATGTGATGCGCAATTTTCATTATGGAGAGCAGCTCCAGGGAATTGATGCCATGCTCCCAATACCAGCGGTCAGAACGATTCAAATCGGTCGGATTCCAGTTCGCCCAGGTGGTCGGCTTACCGTCTTTGTCATGCAGGCGGAAATCATGCTCGATGATATGATCGGCGATTGCACAAATCGCCTGAGAAATCTCCTGCTTTTCCGTTTCATCCGCACACAAATCGAAATAGACCGAAGAAGAAAAGAAATGACCGACCATTTCATCGCTGGAGGTTTCGCCTTTCCATTCGACGGCACCGTTTTCATCCTCGGTGTACGCCCATTCCGGGTCTGCGTTGCCGTAACCGTCGTCACCAGGGCGGCGGATGGCACGAGCCGTAAAGCCGGAGATGCCGGTGATCTTCATAAGCTTCAGCATACATTTCATACTCCGGCGAGCCAGATTCAGTGCTTCCTCTTCACCGGTAACGGCGTAACGGTAGCATTGACTTGCCATATAACAGCCCGTCCAAAGTCCGTCATTGTCTGAAATCTCAATTTCTCCTGAAGAAAAGTCCTGCGGATCGGTCAAATTGCGAACCGCTATGAAACCGGGTTCACGCACATTATACTGTTCGGTTGTATCGGTGATATGCTTTGCCTTTTCGGCGAGTGTTGTTTCAAAGGTGTCAATGCGGCTCAAACCGTTTGCCGTGCCGACCCAAAGCTGCGTGCCGTCTGCATTTTCGGCAATGGCAGTCACCTCGGCGCACGGAAGCCAGCGGGCAGCCGTGTAGAAATTCTGTTCCGCACCGCTGTAACGAATCAAACCGGCCGTTGTGCCGACATAACGGTTTCCGGTTTTTCCGAAGAGGATTTTTGTTACATTTTCGCTCGTCAGTTCACTGACCTCACGGCGTGTAAGCCAGCAGTCGTGTGAATCATACAGCAACAAGCCCTCGGATGTACCGACCCATATCATGCCGTAATCATCGCCTGCCACCGCCTGAATACGACCCTGCGGCAAATCGGATCGTTCCGGCGTAATGGCAAACCAGCGGGCACGCTTGCCAAACAAGGTCATCAGAGAAGACCCTGCCGCCACATAGGTTTCACCGCCGCCGAACACCGACATTGCCAACGCAGGCTCATCACCGTCCAGCTCCATTGTTTCGACGAATTTCTCACCGTTCCATGTGTAAAGGATATGTTTCGTCATCAGGCGCAGCGTTCCGTTTGTTTCCTGCGCAAAATTGACCGCTTCTCCGGCAATGGCTTGTTCTTTCTGCCCGTCAACGGTCATCACCCTGGTTCCGCAGGCAGCCCAGACTGTACCGTCCTGTGCGGTAAACAGCGCTTGTATGGCTCCCTTCAAACCTTTCACCCTGCGGATTTTGCCGTTTTCCACGCACGCCAGACCATTGTCGGTTCCAACCCAGACTCTGCCGTCTGCGCCGACAGCAAGAGTGGTAATGCGATTGGACGGCAGATTGTTTTTGACGCTGAAAAAAGTGCTGACACGCTGTTCAAAGGTGCCTGTCACAATTTTTTTCTGAAACATAAAAATTCCTCCATATAGAAAAACGGAGCCGTAACGGACTCATGGAATTCGTTACAGCCCCATTGTTAACTGTTTTTATTCAGCAGCCTCTTCGGTTGCTTCCTCAACAACAGCCTCTTCAGCAGCCTCTTCAGCAGCTTCTTCCTCAACAGCCGGCTCGAGCAGAGCACGGATGGAAAGGCTGACGCGCTTCTTGTCGAAGTCAATGTCGGTGATCTTAACATCGACTTCATCACCAACGGTCAGAACATCACCGGGCTTGTTGATGCGGCGATCGGCGATTTGAGAAATATGGATCAAACCATCGATACCGGGGATAATGTTGGCGAAAGCGCCGAAATCGGTCAAGCCGACGATCTTTGCCTTCGTAACGGTGCCGGCTGGATAAGTGCGGCGCATAATCTCCCACGGATTATCTTCGATCTTTTTATAACCGAGTGAAATCTTTTTGTTTTCGGTGTCAAGCTTCTTGATGAACACTTCCACAACATCACCCGGGTTGACGATCTCGGACGGATGCTTGATGCGCTTCCAGGACAGCTCGGAAATGTGAACCATGCCGTCCACACCGCCGATGTCAACAAATGCACCGTAGCTGGTCAAAGACTTAACCGTGCCGGTATAGGTCTGGCCCTCGGCAGCATTGTCCCAGAATGCCTTTGCCTGCTCCTTGCGTGCCTCACGAAGGACGACCCGAATGGAACCGACGGCGCGTCTGCGCTGCTTGTTGATATCAATGATTTTGAAGTTGACCTTCTGCTTGAGAAGGGTTTCAAGCGGCTCATCCTTGGAAAGGCCGGTGTGAGAGCCGGGAATAAAGACTCTGGAACCTTTGTAGGAAACCAAAACACCGCCGTTCGGGATCACTTCGCAGACAACGCCCTCAAGAACCTCGCCGCTGTCTTTGGCGGCGCAGACATCGTCCCAGGACTTTGTTGCATCAAAGCGACGCTTGGAAAGCATCATCGTGCCCTCGGCATCGTTGGTTTTCATGATGATCAAATCAATTTCATCACCGATTTTGAGTTCCTTGGAAGGATCGGCAGTGGGGTCGTTGCTGTATTCGGACAGCGGAACATAACCGGTCTGCTTACGGCCGATATCAACCTGAACCTCACTGGGAGAAATGCCGACAACGATACCACGAACCTTTTGGTCGGTGCTCATGCTTTTCAAGGATTCTTCAAGTGCTTCCTGGAAAGTCATTTCATCGAAAGACTTCTTGGGAGCCTCCTCAACAGCAGCTTTTGCATCCTGAGCGGATGCCTCCTGACCAACTGCCTTTTGAGCAGACATAGCCTGCTCAATTTCAGCCTGAAGAGCGTCAATATCAGACTGTGCTTTTGCTTCGTTTACATTTTCAGACATGGTTTGTAGTACCTCCTTTATTATACCGGCAGGGGTAGATGCCCCCGCAGTAACGCCGAGAACATGGCAACCGCTCCAATCGACTTTTTTCAGCTCATCGGCTGTTTCCACCAAATAGGTCGGGCAGTTGCCCTGACAGACCTTTTGGAGCTTTGCGGTATTGGAGCTTGTGCGGCCGCCGACAATAATCATTGCGTCGCACCGTTCGGAAAGTGCCTGCGCTTCCTGCTGCCTTTCCTGGGTTGCACTGCATATTGTATCAAAAATAATCGCATTTGTATAGTGTTTTTTAATTTTTTCCGAACAAAATTTCCATTCTTTTGTGCTGAATGTGGTCTGAGCCACTGCAAAAATCGGTTTTTTGGTCAAATCCGGGCGGTTTTTAACCAATTCATCCAGTTCATCCGCCGTATTGAACACAAGACATTCCTCTTTGCAATGCCCGATGATGCCCTGCACCTCCGGGTGTTCGGCGTTCCCTGCCACCAAAACAGCAGAACCGGCAGTCGGTTTCTCCGACACGATACGGTGAATTTTTTTTACGAACGGACAGGTCGCATCGCAAAAGCTCAACCCGAGCCGCTCAATTTCCTGTTCCACAGCTTCGCTCACGCCGTGGGTGCGAATCACGAGCGTTTCATCGATTCGGGTCTGCGACGGACTTTCCACGATTCGGCAGCCTCTTTGCTCCAGGTCGGCGATCACCTGCGGGTTGTGGATCAGCGGGCCGAGCGTGCAGACCCGTTTACCCTCATCCAGCATGGAATAAACCAAATTGACGGCCCGGTTAACGCCAAAGCAAAAGCCCGCCGTTTTGGCAAGAATCAGCTGCAATGTCCTTCCTCCCACAAAGCGGTGATACGATCCATAATGTGTGCTGCCGCCTCTTTTAATTCACGGGAGACTCCGTCCTCCGTAATACCGAGCTCTTCATAAGGAATGACCTCACCGAAGCGAATGGTCATTTTGCGGCGCAGGCCCTTTGCCTTTTCGCAATAAATGCTTGCCGGCAGAATATCCGCCTTGGTCTGACGGGCAATCAGCGCAACGCCTGCCTTTGCCTCGTGCGGCTTCAAATCTTTTGAACGGGTACCCTCGGGGAAAATGCCGATGACATGACCGGTTTCGATCAGCTTAATGGCGTAGTTGACCGCTGCCTTGTCGCTTCTGCCCCGGGCAACGGGGAATG
>JAZUJI010000013.1:0-9550 GCA_045642685.1 Acutalibacteraceae bacterium
TTTATGACGAGGAAATCGCCAACGCTCACCGCAACGCCGACCTTCACCTGCACGATTTGTCCATGCTCACCGGCTACTGCGCCGGCTGGTCACTCAAGCAGCTGATTCAGGAGGGTCTGGGCGGTATTCCGGGCAAGATCACATCTTCGCCGGCAAGCCACCTGGCAACCCTTTGCAACCAGATGGTCAACTTCCTGGGCATCATGCAGAACGAATGGGCAGGCGCACAGGCGTTCTCCTCCTTTGACACCTATCTGGCTCCGTTTGTTAAAGCAGACAATCTGAGCTACGGCGAAGTCAAAAAGTGCATTGAATCTTTCATCTTCGGTGTCAACACACCCAGCCGTTGGGGCACACAGGCACCGTTCTCCAACATTACGCTGGACTGGACGGTTCCCGATGATCTGGCAGAGCTTCCTGCCATTGTCGGCGGCAAAGAGATGAACTTCAAATACAAAGACTGCAAAAAAGAAATGGACATGGTCAACCGTGCCTTCATCGAAATCATGATCGAAGGCGATGCAAACGGTCGTGGCTTCCAATACCCGATTCCGACCTATTCCATCACCCGTGACTTTGACTGGTCCGAAACCGAAAACAACAAGCTGCTCTTTGAAATGACCGCCAAATACGGTACCCCTTATTTCTCCAACTACATCAACAGCGACATGGCACCGAGCGATGTGCGCAGTATGTGCTGCCGCCTCCGTCTGGATCTGCGTGAGCTGCGCAAGAAGTCCGGCGGCTTCTTCGGCAGCGGTGAAAGCACCGGTTCTATCGGTGTTGTCACCATCAATATGCGGAGGATCGCTTATCTTTCTCAAAATGAAAGTGAGTTCTACCGCCGCCTGGATAAGATGATGGACATTGCCGCCCGTTCCCTGAAGGTCAAGCGCACCATCATCACCCGTCTGCTTGACGAAGGACTCTACCCCTATACCAGAAGATACCTCGGTACCTTTGATAACCATTTCTCCACCATCGGTCTGGTCGGCATGAACGAGGCCTGCCTCAACGCCAACTGGATCGCCAAGGATCTGACCCACGAGCAGGCACAGAAATTCACGCAGGATGTTCTCAACCATATGCGTGAAAGACTCAGTGACTATCAAGAGGAGTACGGTGACCTTTACAACCTGGAGGCAACACCGGCAGAATCCACCTCTTACCGCCTTGCCAAGCATGACAAGGCACAATTTCCCGATATCATCACCGCCAACGAGGGCAAAACCCCGTACTACACCAACAGCTCTCACCTGCCGGTCGGTTACACCGCCGACATTTTTGAAGCGTTGGATGTACAGGATGACCTGCAGACGCTTTACACCTCCGGCACCGTTTTCCACGCTTTCCTGGGTGAGAAGCTTCCCTCCTGGCAGTCAGCCGCCTCTTTGGTGCGTAAAATCGCCGAAAACTACAAGCTGCCCTACTATACCCTCTCCCCGACTTACTCCATCTGTAAGAACCACGGTTATCTCACGGGTGAGCTTTATGAATGCCCCGAATGCGGCGAAAAGACCGAGGTTTACAGCCGCATTACCGGCTACTACCGGCCCGTTCAGAACTGGAACGACGGTAAAGCGCAGGAATTTAAGGATCGTAAGCTTTACGATATTCCCAATTCCAAGCTTCGCAGAAAGATGCAGACGGTGACGGAGGAAAACGATGACAGCATCGAAAAAATCGATGCGCAGGATGCGCAGATCCTGCTGTTCACCACCAAAACCTGCCCGAACTGCAAGCTTGCCAAAAAGTGCTTAGATGATGCCGGCATCCGCTATACGGTCGTTGATGCGGAAGAAGAGCTTGACCTCGTTTCCAAGTTCAACATCAGTCAGGCACCGACTTTGGTGGTGCTCAACGGTGAGGAAGCGCAGAAATACATCAACGCCTCCAACATTCGCCGCTACGCAGAAAGCCGGAAATAATTCATTCACAACAAACGGGCAGAAGGAAACTTCTGCCTTTGTTTTTCGGAGGACTGAAACATGGATTACGATATTATCATTGTCGGCGCTGGCTGCGCCGGATTAACTGCCGCCATATACGCCGCAAGAGCCGGAAAAAAGGTTATGATTCTGGAGAACGAGGGAATCGGCGGGCAAATCAGCACCTCGCCCCGTGTAGAAAACTACCCCGGCATCAAAAGCATCAGCGGTATGGAATTTTCCGACCGCCTGTTTGAGCAGGCAAGCGATTTAGGGGTTGAGCTGGAGCTTGCACGAGCCGAAAAAATCGAAAAAAACGATGACCGTTTTACCGTTGTGACCGAATACGGCAGCTATACGGCAAACGCCGTCATTCTCGCCACCGGGTGCAAACACCGTACGCTCGGTTTACCGGAAGAAGAAGCCTATGTCGGCAAAGGCGTATCCTATTGCGCTGTTTGTGACGGTGCATTTTACAAAGATAAAACAGCTGCCGTTGTCGGCGGCGGCAACACCGCTTTACAGAACGCTTTGATGTTAGCGGAAATCTGCAAAACGGTTTACCTGATTCACCGCCGTGACACTTACCGTGCCGAAGAAAAGCTGATTAAGCAAATCGGCAAGACCGAAAACATTGTGCCGCTGCTCAGCGCAGCCGTTGCCGAACTGAACGGTGACGGAAAGCTCGAAAGCATCACACTCAGCGACGATCGGGTGATTCCGGCAGACGGTCTTTTCGTTTCGATCGGTCAGCAGGCAGATAACGCCGCCTTTGCCGACTGTGTGGCATTGGATGACAGCGGTTATATCGTTGCCGGTGAGGACTGCAAAACAAGCTGTGACGGAATTTTTGCCGCCGGTGACTGCCGCACAAAAGCTGTCCGCCAGTTAACCACCGCCGCCGCTGACGGTGCTGTTGCCGCTCTGGCAGCCTGCCGTTTCTGAACAAAAAAATCTGCCGTACCTTTTTTCTTCACCAACACAGCAGCTTCCGCATAAAATGGGAAAAACATTATCGGAGGTTGAGTAGGATGAAGCAAACGGGTACGGCTTTTTTTATGGGAACCAACACCGTAAGCGGTTATTTTTCGCTGTTCCCTGAGTTATTTGACGCAAAAGACGGTTGGACGGCGTATCTGATCAAAGGAGGCCCCGGGACGGGAAAATCAAGGCTGATGAAACGAATGGCAGATGAAGCCGAACGACACGACATGATTGCCGAACGGATCTACTGCTCCTCCGACCCGGATTCCCTGGACGGTGTGCGGATTCCTGCCCTGAAAGTATGTCTGCTGGACGCCACCGCACCACATACCCTTGACCCGAAATATCCGGGTGCGGTCGAAAACATTGTCAATCTGGGCGAGGCGTGGGACACCGAAAAGCTGAGAAAAAAGGCACAGCGTATTTTCACCCTCACCGACTGCAACAAAGCCCTGCACACACGGAGCGTACAGTTCATTCATGCCGCCGCCTGCGCCGCAGAGGATTCCCGCAAGAGAAGCCGCAATCAGCTTGACATCGACAAAATCGAGCGGTATGCACAGCGGTTCATTGTGCGTGAATTTGCCTGCAACAACGCTAAGGGACAGGAAAGACGGTGCTTTCTCAACGGCATTACGCCGAAAGGATACCTTACGCAGTTTTCAACCGCCGAAACCCTGTGCGACCGAATCATTCGCATCACCGATGAGGATGGAGCCGCTTCGGGCGAATTGATGGAATATCTGCGCCGATATGCGATCGGGAACGGCATTCGGGTCATTACCTGCCTGAACCCGTTTTTGCCGCAGGGAAATCCGCTGCACATTCTTTTTCCCGATGAACGCATCGGCTTTTTCACCGACAACTCTTTGCAGAATTTCAAGCCCTATGCGCACAAAACACTGCGAAGCACACGGTTTGAAACGCAGGAGCTGCATCTGAGCGGAAAACAGCGGATCCAGTTCAACCGAAAGGCTTTTTCACAGTTCCTCGGTGACGGCATCGCCCTGCTGGACAAAGCCAAAGCCGTACACGATGAGCTTGAACAGCTCTATATTGAAGCCATGGATTTTGAACAGGTAAATAAAAAAGCCGAAGACCTCTCAAAAGAAATCTTCGGCTGAAACAGCAAACTCAAAGGCGGCTGATGCGGAACACATCCTCCGATTTACCCATGGCAACGATCACATCGTTCCTGTCAAACACATAATCGCCGTTCGGCATCGGATTAAGTATCTCACCTTTTTTTATGGCAATAATGTTGACATTGTACGCTTTACGCACATTCAAAGCGGTTATGGATTTTCCGACCCATACACGAGGTGTTGAAATCTCATAGATTGCATATTCCTCCGTCAGCTCGATACAGTCAAAAATATTATCCGCATTATAGCGAATGGCAAGCTTTTCGGCGGTTTCCCGTTCCGGGTAAATAACTTCATCCGCACCGACATTGATCAAAAAACGAGCCTGACTGTCCAGCTTGGCTTTGGATACGACACGCTTGGCGTTTAAGTCCTTCAGCATCGCCGTAATTTCAAGGGATGACTGAAAATTCTCACCGATGGTGACAAAAACAACATCAAAATTGTTAATGCCGAGGGAGCGAAGTACGCCCTCTTTGGTACAGTCCCCGACAAAAGAATCGGTAAACAGGGAAGACAATTCCTCGACCCTTTCTTCGTGTTTGTCCACGATCATGACATAGTTGCCGAGATTCTGCATATTCAGCGCAAGGTGACGACCCAAACGCCCCATACCGATCACTAAAATATTTTTGCTCATAATCCTTTTCCTTTCAAAAACGGTCGGAATTTTTCACTTTCCTGTAAATCTAATTTTTCAACGATCGCCTCAAAACACGCACGGCGGTTCAAAAACGATCTCGGGTGGTGTGCATCCGATCCAAAGTAAAAACGGCAGCCGCAGTCTTTGGCGATATAATACGGCCGCAGAGAACGCTCCAAATCCCTTTCGTTGTCGTAATACGACATTTCAAAATTCAATTCAACACCTGCCCGCTTCTGCGCCACGGTGTGAAACAAATCGTATAAAGCGGAATCGCTGATCCCGTCGATCACATCCAGATGCGGATATTTGCCGCTGAAGCCTGCACCCCGCACCAGATGCCCCGTTGTAAAATGCGTTAACCCGACCTTATAAAACGGCAAATCCATTTGAAAGATCGCTTCATTGCGCTCGTAGTAAAGCACGGAACGCTGCGCAAGCGTCAAATCCTCCTGAACGGTAAAGCCCGTCAGGTGCATATGGGACGGGGACACGAGAATCAACTCAAACCAATCGTAATGCTCCGGTGCAATGCCGAGAACAAAGCGGGAATCCAAATCGGTTTCACAGCCGAAGTGCAGCGTCACTTCATCGTCTTTCGGCAAAGGGAGATTGGCGGAAAGATTGGCGTAATTCTGCTCCAGCTCCAGACCCTCTATGCCGGGCACCGCCTCATCCCAAAAATGATCCGTCACACAGATTTCCGTAAAGCCGTCGGCTTTGGCTGCGGCAATCAGCTTTTCGGGCGTCTGTTCCGGGTCACGGGAACAGAACGAACGGGATGAGTGCATATGGTAATCCTGATCAACTGTAAATCTCATCTTATTTTTTTATTCTCTTTCGGATAAAACGAACGGCGGCGGCACCGGCTCCGACAGCGGCGGCGCCCATCGCCGCACGGGAGGCGATCGTCAGCGCAATGCTCTGTTTGTCGTTGATCGTGCGTTTGATCGGACCGAGGGACTTGCATTTTAAGCCAAATTCCTCTTTGAAATGATAGACCTCGGTTTCGACCTTATCCGGCTCATTTTCATCCAGTGTCACCATGCGCACACAGCTGTGACAGCCGTCCGTATAACAGCGGAAGCCTGCCGTTTTGCACTGACCCATTGTAATGCCGTCCACCACGCAGGTAAAGTCGTTCAAATGGTCGTGACCGAAAAATGCGCCGAGAATATCACCTGTTTTTTTCCAGCTTTCAAACTGTCCTTCATTATAGCACGGGGCGCAGGGACCTTCGCCCAGATAGCCCCGCATATTATCGCCTGCTACATAGCGGCAGTCTGACCAATGTGCATGACCTTTCACCGACTGATACAGCTCCCACGGCTTCATCGGGCGCATGGCTTTGTATTCCTCTGCCACGGGGATATGCTGAAACAGCACCGCCGGAATCACCTTGCCGCCGTTTTGCTCTTTCAGCTCCTCCGCTTTGCGTTCATACCATTCGATCTGGTCTTTATGCACCCAGTCATAAACCGAAGCCGACTCATCCGCACACAAATTGTTGGAGTCGATACACCATAGGTTAAATGCGTTGCGCTCCCCGTCGGATGATTTGACAAGCAGATTGTAGTTGAGATCACCCGTAATATTCGGGTCATCGTTATAAACCAGACAATAGGGAATATTTCGATAGGTATCCACAACCAGTTGTTCGTTGCGGGCATCATGCTCATGATTGCCCATGATAAAAGCAAAGGGAATTTTTCGGTCAACCATCGGTTTGGTTATGCGAGCCACCGCTGCCCGGAACAGATCCGCATTATTTTCCGAATCGGTGCAGGTGTCACCCATGAGCATGACCAGATCGGGCTTCATGCAGTCAAGTGCCGTTGTAACAAGCAGCTCCATATCCTCTGCCTTGGCTTTGCCGAGCGGTGTCACATTGTCGGCATTTTCATGCAGATCACCCAGACACATGATGTTGAATTTTCCGCCCGGATTACATTTGAGTTGAATATCCATTTTCGCTCCTTGCAGTCAGACTGAAAACGCAAATAGAGGTTTCAGCCGTTTTTTTAATAGCCAGCCGCCAGCTTCTTGAACAGACGGATGAAAAGGCTGTGCTGGAAAATGAGCTTATCCAGAATCGTAACAAGCTTTCTCAGCTTTGCCGGAGTATCATTGACCTTCGGCACATCCACCTTGGCAAACTCCTCACCTTTCACATGGAGAACCATGGGGTTGGCGTAGCAGATACCGGCATCGCCCGTGATGTAAAAGCGAACATACAGATACGGCTCGTTGAGCAAAGAGGAAGAATGTAAATCAAGCGTTGCCGTGTTGCCGGAAACCGTTTCGCGGAGAATAACATTCCCGTTTGAAACCCAGGTGATGCAGTTGAAGTTTTCGCCGGTAACGGTAATGGTATCGTTTGCTTCGTCCACTGAAATACCGGTCACAATGGGCGTGTCGTTGCGTTCGGCGTCCGGAACAAAATCCTCGGGCAGCTCCGGCATACCGTTAAGCTCATAACCGTAGGAGTAGTGCGCCACGGCGAAAAACTGACCCTTTTCCATGGAGGTGCGCATCGCATCGGTGTTCCGCAGCGGCATCATGTGAACCGTGTAGGCATCGTTAATCGAAGTATCGTTGTGCGAATCGGAGAACGAAAAGCCCCATGGAACCACACCGTTGGGGATGGTTTTCGCAAGAACCTGATCGTACAGGATACGGTCGCAGCGTGTGTGGCAGTCGGTTGCACTGTTGATGCCCATGCCGACACTCGAACCGGCATTATCCAAAAACAGCCGGGCAAACTTGGTGGCATAGTAATCATCCACTTTCTGACCGACATGCTTTTCGCTGTCCTTATCGGTGTAGACATACTCGCCGACATGAGAGAGCATGGAAATGCCGCCGGCAGCCTTTACCCCTGCGCTGGGCGTTTCATAATCGCCGTATACACCGATCAGACCGGCACCGTAATCGGAATAATAGCCGGTCAGGTGGCAGTCCGCTTTCGGCGTTGCCGCATTCAGCTCAATACCCTTGGGAATATCGAGCATACCGTTTTGGTGGGTTCGTCTGGCGGAAACAGCGGTACCGTTGTAGTATGCGCCGTATTCATTCTCCGTCAGCGGAACCAGCTCGGACATTTTGGTGCGTTCATACTTGATCAGGCGCAGCAGAGGCATGACATTCGGCACCTTTGTCCAGCCGGGGTTGATCGTGCCGTGGTCGGTGATGGCAACGGCATCGTAATCGTAATCGTAGTGAGCCTGAACCGACTCGTGGATGGTCAAAAACCCGTCACTGGCGTTGGTGTGGCAATGCAGCTGGGTCTTGTATGCGCCCCAGGTGCCCCAGTTCACATCGGCATAAGGGTTATCAATGACATATTCCTTTTTGTCTTTTGCGTAAACGCTCACCGGCAAAACCGCAAGCAGCATCGCCGCCGCAAGAAAGACCGAAAGAACGGCAGAGAACGGTTTTTTCATACATAACATCCTTTCACCTGATTACTTTGATATGTTTATTATAATAATAACCCCGAACCTTGTCAATGCTTTCCACCGCCTTTTACGGGATTGACGAAGCAGGAACAATGTGGTAATCTATTGCTATAAAAAAGGAGGCAGTACCGTGAACGAATTTAAGCCGATTTTGCGTTTTCTCGCCATGAGCGACATACATTTTAACCGTGAAAAGCCCGAACGCAGAAACAACTTTAAGCTTGGCATCAAGCTCGCCTACGAATACGCCGAACAGCAGGAATATAAGGAAATTGATGTGCTGACCGTCAACGGCGATTTCACCGACCACGGTGAAGAGGAACAGTTCGCCGATTTCAAGGAGTCTGTCGAGGGTGCTCTGAAGCCAGGAACCGACCTGATCATGACGATGGCAAGCCATGAATATATGTGCGACGGTCATGTTGAAAAGGCGCACGAGCGTCTGAACCGCTTTTTCGGCAGCGGACCCGACAACCACAAGGTGATCAAGGGTTTTCATTTCATTTCGGTTTCCCCGACCATCAGCTGCCGTTTTCAGGAGGAAAAGAGAGAATATCTGAAAAAAGAGCTGGCGATCGCCCATGAGGATACACCGTTCAAGCCGATTTTTCTGTTCCAGCATCCGCACATCACCGAAACGGTGTACGGCAGCATCGACTGGGGTGAGGACGATCTGACGGATATTCTGGTCAACTATCCGCAGCTCGTAGACTTTTCCGGCCACTCGCACGCACCGGTGAACGACCCCCGTTCCGTGCATCAGCGTCACTTCACCTGCGCCGGTACCGGCTCATTCAGTTATTTTGAATTGGACGAATACGACAAGGTTTACGGCACCGTTCCCCCGCAGGATGAACCTGCCGCACAGTTTCTGATCGTTGAGGTCAGCGAAGCGGGAGCCGTCAGGATCAAGCCGTTCGATGTTGTAACACGGTGCTTTTTTGACATGGAATATCTGGTGGAAACGCCGTGGGATCCCGACACCTTTATCTACACCGAGGAGCGGTATTTCGCCGCTCGGAAACCGGAATTTACGGCAGACGCCAAAATAGACATTGCCGTAAAGGAAGACGGTGTGGACTTCACCTTTGACCAGGCAGACGGAAAGGGAGAACGCATTGACGATTACACGCTCACCGTTCGCAAAAAAGCGGACGGAAGCATTGTCCGGCGCATTTGCTTCTGGTCAAAATATTACCTGAACGATATGCCGGAGCGTCTGACGCAGGGACTTGATTTGACCGAACCGGGCGAATACACCGTGGATATTTCCGCCCGTGGCTTCTGGTTCAACCGTTCCGTCAACAAGCTCACCGCCGAATTTTCGATTTAACTCAAATCCTCTGCCCTTCGTGCGGTTTCGGGGTGATGCGGGCATCGTCCTCTGCGATA
>JAZUJI010000014.1:0-27470 GCA_045642685.1 Acutalibacteraceae bacterium
CAATGTGCGCATTGACCACTATATGCTCGTTGACTTTGCGATGTTTGAAGATATTATCAACGGTATGGGCGGCGTGAGCGTGGATATCACCGAAAAAGAAGCCAGATATATGCGCAACACCGTTCACCTGAAAAACATTCAGGCCGGTGAGAATATTCCGCTCAACGGCAAAGAGGCTTTATGGTACTGCCGCATCCGCAAGCTCGATTCCGATTTCATGCGCACGCAGCGTCAGCGCAAGGTGATGACCGCCCTGATCCAAAAAGCCAAAAAGACCGATATTTTTTCTCTCTATAATATGGGCAAAGGCGTTGCCGCCCAGATCGAAACCGACATGAGCCCGTCTGACCTGACCGCTCTCGCCGTTTCGGGTGTTCTGCGTTACCTGCGCTACGATGTTGAGCAATGCAGTATTCCGACCGACGGCACCTGGAAGAGCAAGCGCATCAACGGCAATTCCGTGCTCAGCCTGGATTTGGAAGCCAACAGCAAATTCCTGAAAGAATTTATCTACGAAGAATAAAGGAGATACGACGATATGAAACCGTTTATGGACGAAAACTTTTTGCTGGACAATGCGCCGGCTCGTGAGCTGTTTGCCGCTGCAAACGAAATGCCGATTTTTGACTGGCACTGTCATTTATCCCCGAAAGAAATTTACGAAAACGAACAGCCGGACAACATCGCCTGGCTCATGCTCGGCGGTGACCACTACAAGTGGCGTGCCATGCGCTCGTTCGGCATTGATGAAAAATACATCACGGGGGACGCAAGCTGGCACGACAAATTCATGGCTTACGCCGAAATGCTGCCCTATGCCGTCGGCAACCCTCTGTATCACTGGACACATCTGGAATTGCAGCGGTTTTTCCACATTGACACACCCCTTTCCCCGAAAACGGCAGAGGAGATCTGGAGCAAGGCAAACGCCATGATCGCCATGGGCGGCTTCAAGCCGAGAGATTTGATCGAAAAATCCAATGTGGCCTGTGTTTTCACCACCGATGACCCGGCGGATTCACTGGAATACCACAAGCTCATTGCCGAAGATAAATCTTTCCGCACCAAAGTGGTTCCCGCTTTCCGCCCCGACAAGGCGCTGGGCATTGAGCTGCCTGCGTTTATTCCGTGGCTCAAGAGTCTGGAAGAACGCATCGGGCGCACGATCGAAACCTATGCCGCTCTGGAGGAAGCTCTGCTGGAGCGCATCGCCTTTTTTGCCGAATACGGCTGCAAAGGCAGTGACCACGCTTTTTCTTATGTTCCCTATGCCGAAGCAGCGGCGGAAGAAATCGAAGCGATTTTCCAAAAAGGCAAAAACGGTGAAACGCTCACCGTGCTTGAAACCGACCAATACCGCACCGCTCTGCTCTCCACCCTCGCCAAAGAATATGCCCGCAGAGGCTGGGCCATGGAGCTGCACATCGGACCCATGCGCAACAACAACAAAAAGATGTTTGAAGCCATCGGTCCCGACACGGGCTTTGACTCGCTGGATGACCGTGAAATTGCTATTCCGCTTTCCCGCTTCCTCGACAGTTTGGCTTATGTCGATCTGCTGCCCAAGACCATCCTGTTCACCCTCAACCCCAAGGATAACTATGTTTTAGGCTCCATGCTCGGCAACTTCCAAAATTCCGATGCACCCGGCAAGATCCAGTTCGGCTCCGGCTGGTGGTTCAATGACAATTTAGACGGCATGAGAGAGCAGATGAAAGCACTGGGCAATTTGTCCGTTCTCGGCAAATTCGTCGGTATGGTCACCGACTCCCGTTCGTTCCTCTCCTACCCCCGTCACGAATATTTCCGCCGCATCCTCTGCGGCATGATCGGTGACATGGTCGAAAACGGATTGTATCCGAACGATATGGACACGCTGAAAAAGCTGGTGCAGGATGTTTCGTTCAACAACGCCGCCGCCTATTTCGGCTTGGAATAAGACCTCGGAGGGATCGCTTATGAATAAAAGAGTCTTTCGGAAAATCGGTGTGGAGGTATATCCGCTCGGGTTCGGCTGTATGCGCCTGCCGGTGAAAGAGGATAAAAAAATCGACCGTCCCGAAGCTGTTAAAATGATTCGCTCTGCCATTGACCACGGTGTAAATTATGTAGACACCGCCTACTATTACCATGACGGCGAAAGCGAAGAAGTCGTTGCCGAAGCATTGGCAGACGGCTATCGGGAGAAAGTATATCTCGCCACCAAGTGTCCCATTTACGATGTGACAGAGGAAATCACCTTTGAAATGCGGTTAGACCATCAGTTAAAGCGGCTGAAAACCGACTGCATTGATTTTTATCTGCTCCATTGCCTCAACCGGGATTTATGGCAGAACAAGGTGCTGAAATACCATGCTCTGGAAAGCATGAAAAAAGCCCGTGCGGAAGGTAAAATCAAATACCTCGGTTTTTCGTTCCACGATGACTGCGACTGCTTCAAGGAGATCGTTGACGCATTCGACTGGGACTTCTGTCAGATTCAGTATAACTATGTCGATACCCGCAATCAGGCGGGCACCGAGGGGCTGGAATATGCCGCCGCAAAGGGAATCAGCTGCATTATTATGGAGCCGCTCCGGGGCGGCCGTTTAGCGGATAAAATTCCGCCCGTGGTCGCAAAGGAGCTGCCCGACACGAAAAACAAGGTCGAGCTTGCGCTGGATTTCGTTTGGGATCGCCCCGAAGTCGCTCTCCTGCTCAGCGGCATGAGCACACAGCAGCAGGTGGACGACAACCTGCTTTATGCCGACCGCTCCTCTGTCGGGATGCTCACGGAGGATGAGCGTAAAACTCTGATGCGTGCCGACGAAGTGTTTCACACCATGCCGCTGGTTGCCTGCACGGGCTGCCGGTACTGTATGCCGTGCCCGTTCGGCGTGAGCATCAGCGACTGCTTCAGCCTTTATAACGCAACCGTTGCCCGGGGCAAGGATAAAGCCAAAGAGGACTACGCTGCGCTGGAGGGCAAGGCAGACCTTTGCCGTGCGTGCCGCAAATGCGTCAGTGCCTGCGCACAGCACATTGATATCCCCGAAGAATTGAAAAAAGTGAAAGAAGCATTTTCCGAATAAAAACAATATGCAGAAAGCAGGGATCATTATGGCACAACCGCTCAAACGCACCTATTTAAGCTGGCTCAACGGCGAAGTAAAAAGCGAGCAGAAGGAATACACCGACTGCACGGATATGCTGGCACCCGACGGTTCTCTGACCGCCGCCGGCTGGGCAAGGCACATGGTGTTCAACTACGACCGCCGTTTGGTCAAGCCCGCCATGCGCAGCAAGGAATGGGATTTTTACCAAATCAGTAACGGCCGCTACATGGTGCAGCTCAACTTTGCCAACATTTCTCTCGGCGGCTTTGTCACCGCCGTGCTGGTGGATCTGAAAAATCCGAACCCCGATAAAAAGCTCGCCGCCGGTACGCTGTACGAGCCGGGTGTCTACTTTGTCGGCGGTCGTGAAAAATATCCGCTGCCTGCCAAAGGGGATGTTCCCAACCGTGTCGGCTACACCATCAAGGGCATCGGCAAGGCCGCCTTTGATTTCGACACAAAAGAAAACAAGCGCACACTCTATTTCAAATCCACCTGGAAAGGCGAAGAAGCGGAGTGCCGCTTTGAAATGGATATTCCGCAGGGACTGGAAAACATCACCACCCTGCTGCCGTTCAAAAACGACACAAAGCACTTTTTCATGACCACCAAGCAAAACTGTATGCCCTGCTCGGGCACCTACCGCATCGGCGACAAGGTTTATGAGTTTTCCAAAGAAGATACCTTCTGCACCCTCGACTGGGGGCGTGTCAATTCGCCGTATAATCTGGTCTGGTACTGGGGCAACGGCTCGACTTACCTGACCGATAAAAAGGGGGATCGCCACCTGTTCGGGTTTGAAATCACCTGGGGGATCGGCGACGAAAGCAAAGCCACCGAAACCGCCGTTTTTTATGACGGAAAGGCGCACAAATTCGGCGCAGTGGATGTAAAAACATTCCCGAAGCCGGACGGTTACATGAAACCGTGGGAGTTTGTCAGCGAGGACGGCCGGTTCAACCTGACCATGACACCGTTCTATGACCATCATTCGGACATGAATGTACTCAACTTTCTGCGGATGCACAGCCATCAGGTACACGGGCTGTGGAACGGCACGGTAACGCTGGATGACGGCACGGTGCTTGAAATCAGGGATATGTACGCATTTTGCGAATATGTGGAAAACAAGTGGTAAGCGGCGAACCGCCATTCACCAAAGTTTACTTCACAAACAAGCCTGCGAACAAGTATTTATTTCAGCTCATTTTCAAAACAGATAACAAAAAACTGCGAAGCTGTGATGCTTCGCAGTTTTTATTTATGAAATTCTGTGCGCCGATCAAGGCTTTCTATTATTCCTCAATAGAGATCATCTGATGAATATAAAGCTTCGGCACGGTAAATTCCGCTCTGCCGTTGTCATAAGTGAACGGGATTTCTTCCATCTGCGGCACCAGCTGCACCCTGGAGGGCTTTTCGCAGCGGACGCTTGCCTTGACATCATACAGCGGAACGACATCCTCGATCACTTCGACATTTTCGCCTCGCTTGGTGGTGTGAGCAAACAGCAGATGAAGGATCTTGCGGCCGGGCTGCTGCGTCAGCGTTGCAACACCACGGTCGGGCAGATCGGTGCGGATGATCTTCTGTTCACCGAGCAGCTCGTCGAGCACATGAACGACCAGCTCTTTCAAATGGTAGTCACCCGTGGTTGCGTAGTTGGTGAAAATATCCCACCCGATGTAGGCGATATTGCCTTTTTTGATGACGGACGGATAAGTCAGCGCACGGTTGTTCGGTGCGTGCTGATGTGAACAGAAATGGTGGATGTTACGGTTGAAATAGGGATCCTGCGCCGTGGCAAGAACCTCGGCATCCACATTGTCAAAACGATAAGACTGTGAAAACATGATGTACTCGGTCGTACCGTTGACGGTTTCAAAGCCGGGAATATAGTAGTTGGGATGAAACTCGTTTTTGCCCTTGAAAACAGCACCCGTATCCAGAGCAAAACCGCCGTTTTTATCCGTGCCGGAAATACCGCTGAGCAGCACCTTGCCGCCGTTGTCGAGGTACGCCTGTACTTTGTCTTTCAACGCTCCGTCCAGCGTGATTTTATCCGGCAGGATCAGCAGCTCATACTTGCTGAAATCGTAATCGGCATCAATAAAATCATAGAGCTGTTTGTTTTCCAGCAAAATGCGGTTTGCGCCCACATCACAGTTGCCGTAGCAATCCTCTCGGCTGGTATAGAACGATTCGGCACTGAGCACGGCGATGTTGGAAATATTCTTCGCTCCGATGCACCACGGCTCTTTTTGTTCGGATTCGGCATAAGCCTGACCGATCAGGCGGAATGTGGACGGATTCAGGCGACCCTCTGGGTGCATCTGATCGCCGATGGAGCAGCCGGCACCCTCCGCCAGCGACAGAGCGACCTCATACCGCAGCGCATTGGGGTGCTTAAAGCCGCCGAATTCCCCCCAGAAGCGGTGAAACTTGCCGGTCATGCCCAAAAAGTCATAGCCGAGCGTACGGACATACGCCGCCGAAAGCGGGAAATGGTCGTAGCCCCAGCCGCCGGTCGGCAGGCTCTCCAGCTCCAGATGAGTCTGTGTATCGATCAGATCTCTGCGTCCCTTGGAAACATGGCCGCTGTTGTGAAAGACGGTTGCGGTCTTGCTGTGCTTGCGCACCACACGCTCCACCTCATCCAGATAGTGGCGGTAAACCATTTTGCCGAATTTCTCGGCATCGGCGTCGTTGGTGAAATCCATGCCCAGATCGGTCATATCCTTGCGGCACTTTGCACAGTAGCAGGTATGTTCAAACAGAATATCCAAAAAGATACCGCAGGGATTATAAACCTCCATAACCTCATCAATTTCGGCAAGAAGCTTATCGAGATAACCGGTATTCAGGCACATCAGATGAAAGCGAACCGCAAAGGAATCGCCGTTCGCATTCTGATCGTTCTTGCTGCGCTGAAGCCATTCGGGGTGCGCAACCGCATCCTTTTCATCCAGACCGGCGGAAATGTAGACCGGTGCTTTTACGCCGATCTCCTTACAAGCCTCCAATTCGGCACCGAGCAGGTCGAATTTCAGCCCGGGATGCATCTCGTTGACCTTGGACGGATGAAACGAATAGCCGTGGTGGCATTTGGAAAAGACGGTGATAGAGTTGACATGACCTTCTTTTAAGGTCTTCTGCCACTCCTCTTTATCAAACCGATCGCCCACAACGGGGATAGCGGGAGAAGTGTGAAAATCAAGGTGAACCTGTCTGAATCTGAAATCGTCCATGTGAACCTCCGTGTAAGTGGATATTAAGATAGTAAAACTATAAAATAAGTGAACTCGTTTGTCAAGAGCTGCATTTCTTTCTTGAACTATCGGACATAGTGTGGTATATTATTTTTATCTTTTTGTATGCGGCGGCTTACCGCCCTAACGAATATTCAGAGAACGGAGTATAAACATGAAAAAAGCACTAAGAAGAATCCTGTCCGTATTGCTGGTCATATCGCTGTTTTGCGCCCTTGTCCCCTCTTCGGTGTTTGCCGCACCGGCTGTGGAAAAGGGAGAGCTGAAAATCGGCGTCATTTCCGACCTGCACTATTTTTCGCCCGAAAACATTGATGATCCGGCAGCGTGTGAACGGGTGTGCCGCCAGACGATTTCCACCACTTTTATGGCAGACGCCATTTTGTTCTCCGCTCTTACGAGCCTGAAAGAAAAAATCAGCCGGAATGAAGTTGACTGCGTGATCGTACCGGGCGACATGACCCGAAACGGCGATTTGGTGAGCATGAAAAAGCTCGGTCAGATCCTGGAAAAGTTTGAAGCCGACACAGGGGTATCGGTCTATGTGGCAAACGGCAACCACGACATCAACAATCACCGTGCCGAGGTGTTCAAAAACGGCTCCTTTGAGAGCATCAATTCCTGCACCACCGCCGCACAGTTCCGTGAAATTTTCAAAAACCTCGGCTATGATAAGGCGGTCAAAACCTTTACGCCGCCTCAGGGTGAAGAAGCCGGTGCGCTGTCGTATCTGGCAGAACTTCCGCACGGCTACCGTCTGATGGTCATGGACGGCGGCAAGTATTCACCCGACAATACGGTTAAGCAGGAATACAGCCATGAAACAGCCGGCAAATTCTCCGACGCCGTTATCGACTGGGCGGTTGAAGAAACCGAAGAGGCAACGAAAGACGGCTACACCGTCATCGGTATGACCCATTGGAACTTCATTCCGCATTTCACCCGTGAGATCAACACATTCAAGGATTTCTGCATCGTGGACTGCGAAAATGTGCGTGACCGTCTGGCAGATGCCGGTATGAAATATGTTTTCACCGGTCACCTGCACTGCCACGATATTGCCTCCTATGTATCCGACAACGGCAATATCATTTACGATGTGGCAACCTCATCGCTGATCAACTTCCCGAACTATTTCCGTGTTGTCACGCTTGACAACCGTGAACCGGGTCATGTCACGGCGACCGACAAAACCTATTCATGTGACGATGTTCTGCCCGTCACCTGCAACGGAAAAACCTATCCGCAGCCCATTAAATATACCACATTCGGCATTAACTACACCGGCAACGGTGCCAAATCTCTTGCCATCGGGTTTATTGACCACTATGCCGAAATCTATCTGCCCGCCATTGAGCAAGCCGGTGGGCTGTATAACTTCCTGACCGAACAAACCGATTTGGAAAGCGTTTTCGATGACCTGCTCGACGGCGGTGTCAAGCTCGGACCGCTGACCGTTTTCAGCTCGAAGAACATCATGAGCTTCCTGAAAGATTTGTGCGGACAGGTTGACCGTGCCTATCTGTCCGACCCGCAAAAGGTGTACGATATGGCAGAGGCACTGCTGGATTCCATTCTCGATATTCCGGTCAGCGATATTCCCTGCACCAAATTCATTGAGGAATACGGCTTCGGCGACCCGACCCGGGGCGGTACGATCGAAGATGCGGCATCCAGTGCCCTGATTTATTTCTATGCGGCAGAATATGAACCCTCAGACGATGCGTTTATTCAGGATGCTTATAAAAATTTGGAAACCGGCAACATTTCCACCGAGCTGCTCAACAACTTAATTGATACGCTTCTCTACGGCGTAGTGGAAAACGAGCTGCTCAGCACCCTCAAGCTCAATCTCTCCGCCGCATTCCCGGTCGGCACCTTCGGTTCCCTGCTTATCCGGGGCATTGACACATTCCTGCACCTGATGCTTTTCGGCAAGACCTCTTATATGAACATCATCAATGTCGGCTTCCGTGTGCTTCATTCCCTCGGCATTATTGAATATGAATCCGTCAACGATATTCTCTTTCACTATATGGACGAATACCTCACCGAAAGTCAGATGCAGATGGTAGACGGTGAAATACAATCCATTCTTTCTTCGCTTTGCGAGGATAACACGCCCGGCAAGCTCATGGACATGAATGTCACGCTCGATGCACGCACCGCAAACGATTACACGGTGGAGAAAACCGCCGACAATCTGCGGCTGCCGTCCCATGTTTCCGTCACATTCGGCAAGGACGCTTCCACAAGCCGCATTATCAGCTGGTTCACTAAGCACTCCATTCAAGGCACGGATATTCAGATAGCGGCTGAACCGGACTACATCGCCAACGGCTTCACCGGCACCGTGCCCGCCGGTGTGACAGTCAGCCGAACGGTGGAAACCGTCACCCGTCAGATCCCCGGCATCGACCTGGGCGTGATCGGCTTTTTGCCCTACAGCTTTGAAGTCAACCGCCACACGCTCACTCTGAACGGTCTGAAACCGGGAACCACCTACCGTTACCGCATCGGTGACGCCAAAATGGGCTTTTGGAGCGACACCGCCACCATCACCACCGCCGACAATTCGGATGAATTTACATTCCTCCATGTCAGCGACTGTCAGTGCGGACTGGAGAAGCAATACGAAAGCTGGGCAAAGGTGCTTGACTGCGCCTTTACAAACCACCCGAACGCATCGTTCCTGATGAACTCGGGGGATCATGTGGACAACGGCGACAACTTCAACCAGTGGAAGTGGATGTTCAACGCCAACGCACCCCGTCTGATGAGCACCGTGATGATGTCCGCCGCAGGCAATCACGAGGAAAAAGGCACCGACGCTTTGGTGAATAACTTCGTCTTTGACCACTACCCTGAGCAAAACACCGAAGAGGGCGTTTACTATTCATTTGACTACAACAATGCGCATTTCATCGTGCTCAACAGCAACAACCTCAACAAAAAAGAGGGCTTGAGCGATGACCAGATCGAATGGCTGAAAAAGGACGCTTCCGCCAGCAGCAAGCAATGGAAGATCGTCATGCTCCACAAGGCGGTTTACTCAAACGGTTCGCACTACGACGACAAAGATGTTATCGCCATTCGCAAGCAGCTTGCCACCCTCATGCCGCAGCTCGGCATTGATGTTGTGCTGCAGGGTCATGACCATGTTTACCTGCGCACAACGGCGCTCAACAACAACCGTGCGGCTCGCTGTGAAACCGTCACCACCGATTACAACGGTCTGACCTACCCCAACACCAAGGTCAACCCCAACGGCACGGTTTATGTGATCGACGCCTGCTCCGGCGTAAAGTATTACAAGACCAAGAGTGTTTCCTCCACGGATAAGCTCTTCCCCCGTGCCGAAAAAATCGTGGATGCGGATTATCCCGTATACGGAGCCGTCACCATCAAGGGCAATCAGTTGTTCTTCAACGCTTATGGCGTTGACACGGCAAACGGCACACAAACCCCGATCGATTCCTTTGCGATTTTGAAAAAGTAACAAAACACATAACAGAAAAAGGACGAATCCCCGCAACATGAGGATTCGTCCTTTGCTTTTGCCTTAGTTATTTGATTGTATCTATGCCCATATAGGGAACCAGTACTTCGGGGACGGTGACCGTTCCGTCAGCGTTCTGATAGTTTTCCAGAATAGCGGCAACCGTTCTGCCGACAGCCACGCCGGAGCCGTTGAGGGTATGGACAAGCTGAGCCTTGTCTTTCGGCGTTTTCTTAAAGCGGATGGAAGCACGGCGCGCCTGGAAATCCTCAAAGTTTGAGCAGGAGGAAATCTCCACATAGCGGCCGTAAGAGGGCATCCAGACCTCAAGGTCATAAGTCTTTGCGGAGGAGAAGCCGATGTCACCGCTGCTCAGGCAGACCACACGGTAAGGCAGACCGAGAAGCTGAAGAACACGCTCGGCATCGTTGGTCAGCTTTTCCAATTCGTCATAGGAGGTTTCGGGGTCAACGAACTTGACCAGCTCGACCTTGTTGAACTGATGCTGACGAATCAGACCCCTTGTGTCACGGCCTGCGCTGCCGGCTTCGGCACGGAAGCAGGCAGAATAAGCACAATACTTGATCGGCAGCTGTGCGCCGTCCAGAATATCGCTGCGGTGCATATTGGTCACGGGAACCTCGGCGGTGGGAATGAGGAAGTAATCCTCTCTCTCCAAACGGAAGGCGTCCTCTTCAAATTTCGGAAGCTGACCGGTACCGGTCATGGAAGCACGGTTGACCATAAACGGCGGGAACACTTCGGTGTAACCGTTTTCGGTATGGGTGTTAAGGAAGAAGTTGATGATGGCTCTTTCCAGTCTTGCACCCAAGCCCTTGTAGAAGTGGAAACGGGCACCCGTCACCTTTGCGGCGGTTTCGGGGTCAAGGATGCCGAGATCGGCACCGATGTCCCAATGAGCTTTCGGCTCAAAATCAAACTTGGTCGGCTCGCTCCAGCGGCGAATTTCGACATTGTCGCTGTCATCTTTACCGACCGGAATTTCCTTATTGGGAATATTCGGAAACTCGTACATGATTTTCTGCTGCTTTTCTTCCAGCTCGGAAATCTGTGCATCGTTATTCTTGATGATCTCTTTGATCTCGTTCATGCGAGCCATGATGGCGGAAATGTCGCCGCCCTCTTTTTTGATTTTCGGGATCTCACGGCTTGCCGTGTTCTGCTCATTTTTGAGTGCATCGGTTTTGGAAGAAATCTCACGGCGCTGTGCGTCGATCGCCAAAACCTCATCCACACAGGCATCCATATCCTTGTTGCGGGTCTTCATGGCGGCTTTCACCATATCAGGGTTCTCTCGAATTACTTTAATGTCAAGCATAATCTATATCCTTTCCTGCTGAATTATCTGCAATAAAATACGGGGTTCGGCTGCGCAAGCACTTGGAATTTCACCTGCGGAAACTGCTGTGCCAGCCGCTGCGCCAACGGAGCGATAACGGGATTTTCCGTTTCAAAGTGACCTGCCGCTACGGCGGTCAGTCCAAGCTGTACAGCCTGCAAAAACTCGTGGTGCGCTATTTCACCGGTCACATAGGCATCCGCCGAACCGGCAGCCTCACCAATGAAATCGCCGCCTGCACCGCCGCAAAGAGCAACCGTGCGAATCGGCTTTCCGCCGTCTGCCACCGCAGCCGGGGAACCGAGTGCTTTTGCCACCCGTTCGCCGAACGCTTCGGCGTTCATTGCTTCGGGCAAGGTTCCGCAGCGGACAAGCTGTTCACCTGACGGGAGCGGAAGAACCCGAACATTCTCCAGACCCAGCCGCTGTGCCAGCACATCGTTCACGCCGCCCTGCGCCGCATCCAGATTGGTGTGGGCGCAAACGGCGCTGATGCCCGAAGCGATCAGCTCAAAGACAGGGTCGCTTTCTTTCACGCTTTTCACGGGGCGAAAGATAACGGGGTGATGGCTGATGAGCAGCTGCGCACCTGCCTGTTTCGCCAGCTGCACCGTCTGCGGCGTAATATCCAGCGCAAGAGCCGCCGTGGTGACCTCCTGCGAGGAGGAACCGACTAAAAAGCCGCTGTTGTCCCAGCTTTCCTGCGTATCAAACGGTGCGATCGAGTTCAAAAAATCGAATATATCCTGAACGGTCGTCATGCTCATCACACTCTCTTGCTCTGAACATCCTGCTCATAGCGGAGAATATCGCCGTACCATTCTTCGTGCGCCGCCATTCCCTTGCGCTCGCAGTATTCTTCCCAAACGGCACCCAGCGGATAAAGCTTCAGCTCCTCATTGAGCATAAGCATCTGCGTGAAATCGCCTTTATCCTGCATGGCTTTCAGGGTTTCGTGAGGCGTCAGCAGAGCGTTGAGCAGAGCCTTGCGCACATTGCGTTCACCGATGACCCAGGCGGCAATGCGGTTGATGCTTGCATCAAAATAATCCAAACCGATCATCACACGATCCAGTGCGCCGCAGCGGACGATCTCTTTCATCATTTCTTTCAGTTCATCGTCAAACACGACCACATGGTCGCTGTCCCAGCGAACACCTCTCGTCACATGGAGCGCAACCTTGTCGCTGAACAGCAGCATGGAGGGAATTTTATCGGACACGACCTCCGTCGGATGGAAATGACCGTTATCCAACAGGCAGACCATATTGTTCTTGGCGGCATAATTCATATAAAATTCATGTGAACCGACGGTGTATGCCTCGACTCCGATACCGAATACCTTGGATTCCACGGTATCGACCAAATAGCGGGGATCAATTTTTTCGGCAAGAATTTCATCCAGGGCTTCTTTCAGACGCTGACGGGGACCGATGCGATCCGCCGGCACTTCCTTGTAGCCGTCGGGGATCCAGATATTGTTCATGCAGGGAATACCGAGCTCTCTGCCGAAATATTCGCCGATTTTACGCATGGCCTTGCAGTGGTCAATCCAAAAACGGCGCACCTTCTCATCGGGGTGCGAAAGCGTCAGCCCGTCTTCCGCCAGGGGGTGTGAAAACAGGGTCGGGTTAATATCCAGACCCAGACCTCTTTCTTTTGCAAACCGGACCCACGGCTCAAAATGCTCCGGTTTCAGCTGATCCCGCTCCACTTTTTCGCCGTTGGTCACGGCGTAAATGGCGTGGAGATTGATTTTATGCCTGCCGGGCATAAGTGACAGAGCCTTGTCAATATCTGCCATCAATTCTTCGGCGTTTCTGGCTCTGCCCGGGTAGTTGCCGGTGGCGGCAATACCGCCGGAAAGGGATGTGCTGCCCTCAAAACCGAGCACATCATCCCCCTGCCAGCAATGCAGGGACAGGTATGTATCATCTAACTGTGCAAGAACCGATTCGGTATCAATTCCGAGCTTTGCATACATTTCCTTTGCGGTGGAATAAAGAGCTGACATCGTCCTTCACCTGCGGTGCGATCCGGCACCGTCCTTTCGGTCATAATCAAAAACATTCTGCATCTTCGTGCAAAAATTCTTTACCTTATATAATATCTTTCTTTTCCTTGTTTGTCAAATAATTCCTACAAAATAAATCCGCCGTCCACGCTGATAACCTGACCGGTGATAAAAGAGGCATCGTCCGACAGCAAAAAGAAGACCGTTTTCGCCACCTCTTCCGGCTGACCGATGCGGCAAAGCGGTGTATCCTGCGCAAGCTGCGCCAGATCCTCAGCCGTCAGATTTCCGTTCATTTTCGTGTCGATCACACCCGGCGCAACGCAGTTCACCCGGATCCCAGAGGGGCCGACCTCTTTCGCCAGCGCCTTGGTCAGCCCGATGACTGCCGCCTTTGACGCCGAATAAAGAGCTTCACAGCTTGCGCCGCATATGCCCCACATAGAGGAAATATTCACAATGCTTCCTCCGTGGTTCCGGATCATTTCGGGCAAAACCGCACGGCAGGTGTTGATGCAGGAATAGGTGTTTGCGCCGAACAAAAAAGCCGTATCGGCACCGGTCGTGTCGGGGAACAGCTTTTGCTGGGCAACACCGGCGTTATTCACCAGCGCCGTAATTTCACCCAGTTCGGCGTGAATTTTCTCCACCATTCCCGTCACTTGCGTGCTCTCGGATAAATCGGCACAAAAACAAGCAGCCGGGCAGCCTTGACTGCCCAGCTCGTTGATCAGTTCTTTTGCGGATGCTTCATCCCTGTGATAATGCACGGCAACCGAGTAACCCTGCTTTGCCGCCTGACGCACACAGGCACGACCGATTCCGCCGGAAGCACCCGTAATCAATACCGTTTTGCTCATTGAGCGATGCTCCCGAACATTTTTTCCAAATCGGCTTCACTCATCGCTTTGCCGACCGGTTCAAATTCTTTGTCGCTGACCTTGAACGAATAATCAACCACTTTCATCACCGTGGATGTGCCGTCATCGCCGATGATTTCCACACGGACGAGCTTGCCGGTCTGACCGCTGCCGGCGGTGAAATAGTATTTGTTCGTGGTCGTACCGTCTGTATAGGTTTCGCAATCGTAGGTCTTTCCGCCGTCTTTTACCCTGGAGGTACCTTTGTAATCCATACCCTCTGCCGCAATGGCATCAAGGATTTCGGTGCTTAAGCCCATATCCTCGGCATCATCCAGCGTTGTCGTATAATGATAAGCCTTGGCAAAGTTAATGGTTGCCGACTTGCCGTCGAGAATGGCACGAATCGAACCGATGGAACCGAGCGAGCCGAGAGCAGGCACAGTCGGAACAGACATTTCGATCGCCATTTTGTCACCTTTTGCATAAAAAGTGTAAGCCATTGTACCGAGATCGCTCATATCCTGTGAAGAAATATAGAGCTTGATCATCATCTGCTTTCCGCTTTTTGCCTTATCAAACAGATTGGTGAGCAGAGAGCTTGCCGGTCTGCCGTCTTTGTTGGTTGCCACCTCGACCGGTGTACCACCGCCGAGCAGACCGGTGTTAAATTCTTCCACCGTACTCGGTTCCGCCGTGGTTTCACCTTTTTTGGTAACAACCTGCGTGGTATGCGGAACGGTGACGGTTTCCACCTTCGTCACGACCTCCGTGATGATCTCCGTCACGACCTCGCTCTTGATCTCGGGCGTTCCGTCTTTTTTGGTCACCTTTTCACCGTTTTTATTTGTTACGACCTCGGTCACGATTTCAGACACGACCTCGCTCTTTACTTCGGATACGATTTCGGTCACCTGCTCGTAAACCTGCCCGTTTGCATCGGTCACGGTTTCCGGCTCATCCGTCTTCCCTTTACCGTTCTTGCCGCAGGCGGCAAACACAACAAGGACAACCGCTAAAACGGAAAGAATCAGCACGATATTTTTCTTTTTCATTAAGTAGGATCCTCCTTAAAAGCATTTGGTGTAAACTCAATATACAATAGCAAAACGCTTTTCGTCAAGACACGGTGGCCATTCGGAAGAATCATTTAAGCGTTTTGTAAGAGTTTTTCTCACATTTCTTCGTTTATTCGTTACTTTCTTCATCTTCATCCGCATTTTCAACCGGGTTGATCTCCACTTTGAGCTTGCCGATACGGCGATCCTCAATGTTGAGCACGGTAAAATGAAGGTTTTCGTAATCCAGCTCGTTCATCTCGCCATCTTCCGGCAGATAACCGAGCAGACTGATAACAAAGCCGCCGATGGTTTCAAAATCATCCTCGGGGATATCCACACCGACATGCTCGTTCACTTCGCTGATGGCGGTCGTACCGTCCACTGTGAAAGTGGTGTCATCGATCACGGAAAATTCTTCTTCCTCGTTGTCATATTCATCCTGAATGTTGCCGACAATGGATTCCAGCAGATCCTCGAGCGTGACAATGCCCGCCGTTCCGCCGTATTCATCGAGCACGACCGCCATTTGCAGCTTGCGGGAGGTCAGCTCCTTGAACAGCACACCGCATTTCATGCTCTCGGGCACAATATAAACATCCCGCATGACCTGACGCAGGCTTTGATCCTTCGGAAGCTCCGAACCGATAAACGCAATCAGATCCTTGATATAGACAATACCGATGATGTGATCCAGATCCTCTTCATAAACGGGGATGCGGGAGTAGCCTTCCCGTTCGGCAATGCCGATCACATCTAAAACCGGGTCGTTGACCTCCACCGCTTCCACATCGGTGCGGTGTGTCATAATATCGCCTGCATCAATGTCATCAAACTCAAAGATGTTGTTGATCATTTCTTTCTGAACATCTTCGATGACGCCTTTTTCACCGCCGACATCCACCAGCATACGGATCTCTTCCTCGGTCACTTCCTCGGGCTGTGCATTGGGGTCGATGCCGAACAGACGCAGCAGCGCATTGGTAGACAGCGACAGCACCTTGACAAAAGGCTTGGTGACAGCGGCGACCACAAGTAAAATGCCGACAACACGGAATGAGATCTTCTCCGGCGAAAACATGGCAATGCGCTTGGGCACCAACTCACCGAGAACCAGCGAAAAATACGACATAATAACGGTGATCAGCACCACGCAGATGCTTTCAATGACACCTGCCGAGAGCACTTTTGCAACAACCGTCCGCTCGATCGCACCGGACAGGAGATTCACAAAGCTCTGTGATGCCGAAGCCGAGGTCAGAAAGCCGGCCAGCGTGACACCGATTTGAATGGTGGAAAGAAAATTGCTCGGATTTTTGGTCAGACGCAGAATCTTTTTGGCTTTTCGGTTGCCCTCTGCCGCCTGCTTTTCGAGTTTTGCGTCATTCAGCGAAATAATCGCAATTTCACTCATGGCAAAAAACGCATTCACCAGCACCAGGGCAAGCAGCAGAATCAGTTTCAGAATAAGGTTAGCAGGGTCAGGGTCGGGGTTATCCATTTGTTTGGCTCCTTTCAATTTGAAAAACCTTTATTTTTTCGTTGATCATTCAACGATACTTCCGTTTTCGATATAAACACGGGGCACTCGCTTGGTGATATCACAGACATATTCATAGTTGAAGCTGCCCGCCGTTTTGGCAAGCTCCTCCACCGTCAGCCGCTCACCGCCGTCAACACCGACGATCGTCACCTCATCCCCCTGCTTCACAGCGGGAAGGTCGGTCACATCCACCATGAACTGATCCATGCAGATGCGCCCGGTAACGGGAGCGGAATGACCGTGGATCAGCACACGGCCTTTGTTTGTCAGCAGCCGGGGATAACAGTCGCCGTAGCCGCAGGGAATGGTTGCGATCCGTGAATCCCGTTCGGTGCAGAATGCCGCACCGTAGCCGACGGTTTCACCCTTTGCCACCTCTTTGACAAAAGCGACATGGCTCTTGATCTGCATTACCGGCGTGGTCGGCAGATTTTCAAACTTCACTTCGTCCGACGGATCAAGCCCGTAGGTGACAATGCCGCAGCGCACCATATCAAGATAACCGTCATCAAAATCCATGATGGCAGGGCTGTTGCAGATGTGGCGCAAGCCGACATCCACACCGCTGTCCGTAAGCTTTTGCGTAAATTCGCCGAAAACCCTGCGCTGCCGGTCGGCAAAGGTCTTGTCGGCAAAATCGGCGCAGGCAAGGTGCGAAAAAATGCCGTTTATCCGAATCCCGGGCATTGCGGCAATGCGCCGGATCGCCTGAATGCTTTCCTCGGTCGGCATAAAGCCGATGCGGTGCATCCCGGTGTCGATTTTAATATGGATGCCCGCTGTCATGCCCAGGCGAACGGCGGTATCGGAAAGGATCTGCGCCGTTTCCTCCTGAAAAACCGCCAAATCAATGCAGCTGCGCACAGCGGACTCAAACAGGTCGGGAAAGGCATAGCTGAGCACGAGGATCGGCTGTTCCACACCGCTGTTGCGCAGCTCACAGCCCTCCTCCACCGTTGCCACACCGAAGGCATAGGCATCCTTCGCCAAAGCGTGTGCCAGACGAACGGCACCGTGACCGTAAGCATCCGCCTTGAGAATCACCATCACCTTAACCGCTTCGCCGACCCTTTTCTGCACCGTGCGCACATTTTTTCGCACGGCATCCAGGTCAACATAAGCGCAGACCCTGCTGTTTTTGTTCATCAAAATAACAATCTCCTGTTCCGGACGGATGATCATCCGTTTTGTGAGGCAAGCAGTGCCTGCTCCAGATCCGCAAGAATATCGTCTGCATTTTCGATACCGACAGACAGACGGATCAGATCCTCACCGACACCGCAGGCATCCAGCTGCTCTGTGGTGAGCTGACGGTGAGTCGTTGTGGCAGGGTGAAGCACGCAGGTGCGGCAATCCGCCACATGGGTCACGATCGCAGCCAATTTAAGGCTGTCCATAAATCTGCCCGCCGCCTCACGGCCGCCCTTCACACCGAAGGATACAACACCGCTCGAACCGTTGGGCAAATATTTCTTTGCCAAATCGTGATATTTACAGGATTCAAGTGCAGGATAGTTCACCCAGGTGACATAAGGGCTCTTTTCCAAAAATTCGGCAACCTTGGTTGCGTTGGAACAATGACGCTCCACACGCAGCGCCAGCGTTTCCAGCCCGAGATTGAGCAGGAATGAATTTTGCGGAGCCGGAATGGAGCCAAGGTCACGCATGAGCTGAGCCACACACTTGGTGATATATGCCATCCTGCCGAATTTTTCGGTATAGGAAATACCGTGATAGGATTCATCCGGCTCCGTCAGGCAGCCGAATTTGTCGTTCTGTGTCCAGTCAAAATTGCCGCTGTCCACAATGGCACCGCCGACGCTGGTAGCGTGACCGTCCATATACTTCGTTGTGGAATGTGTCACGATATCGGCACCGAACTCAAACGGGCGGCAGTTGATCGGAGTCGGGAAAGTATTGTCAACGATCAGCGGCACACCGTGCGCATGGGCGCATTTTGCAAACAGCTCGATATCCAGCACGGTCAAGGACGGATTGGAGAGCGTTTCGGCAAACACCGCCTTGGTGTTCGGCTTGAAGGCGGCGTTGATCTCCTCCTCGGTGCTTTCGGGAGAAATGAAGGTGAAATCAATACCGAGCTTGCGCATCGTGACATTGAACAGGTTGAAGGTGCCGCCGTAAATGGCTGCCGAGGACACGACATGATCACCGGCCTGGCAGATGTTGAACACGGAGAAGAACGAAGCCGCCTGACCCGAGGAGGTCAGCACCGCACCGACACCGCCTTCAAGCATGGCAATTTTTTCCGCCACAAGGTCGTTGGTCGGGTTGGCAAGACGGGTGTAGAAATAGCCGGATTTTTCCAGATCGAACAGCTGACCCATTTCATCGCCGGAATCGTATTTGTAAGTGGTGCTCTGGATGATCGGCATTACCCGGGGTTCACCGTTTTTGGGGCGGTATGCGCCCTGCACACAGTTCGTTTCAATTTTGTAATGATTTGACATTTTTGTCGCTTCCTTTTTCAAATATTTCATTCGCCCCAAACGGAATATCACGACGAAAGCCGTGAACAATAACGGCAGAATCACCGAAAACACCGAAAAGGGGTACTATTTTTGTTATTATAACACAACATGAGCAAAGAATAAAGAGAAATTTTTCCAACTGCCCATATTTTTTCTTTTTTCTCCAACCGGGAATTTTTTAGCGTTCCGATACATTTTTTAGCAATTTCGTCTGTACAAACCAAAAAAGTTATGTTATAATTGCAAAGTTAGCAGTCACAGGATTTATCTGCCGTTTTTACGGCTTTTCTATATTTCGTTTTCAGCATAATCAGAAAGGAGTATCGCCTGCATGGATAAAATCGTCATCAACGGTTCCATCCCGCTCAAAGGCGAGGTCAATATCAGCGGTGCCAAAAACGCCGTTGTTGCCATATTGCCAGCTACTCTTCTGGCAAGGGATATTTGCCGCATCGAGAACATTCCCGAGATCAGCGATGTTACCACCATGATCAAAATTCTCCGTCAGCTCGGTGCCGGTGTAAAAATGATAGACCGCAACACGCTTGAAATCGACACGCGCAGCGTCAATTCCTATATCGTTCCCAACGATCTGGCCAAACATCTGCGTGCCTCCTATTACCTCATCGGTGCTCTGCTCGGCCGTTACGGGCGTGCCAAGGTCGCTATGCCCGGCGGATGCTGGTTCGGCGTTCGCCCGATCGACCTGCACCTCAAGGGCTTTGAGCTGCTCGGCGCAAAAGTCACCATTGACAACGGCATGATCAATGCCTCCTCGGACAAGCTCATAGGTTCCTCCATCTATATGGATAATGTTTCCGTCGGTGCTACCGTCAATGTCATGCTTGCCGCTGTCAAGGCAAAGGGTCTCACCATCATTGAAAACGCCGCCCGTGAACCGCACATCGTTGATTTGGCAAACTTCCTCAACTCCATGGGTGCCGATATCATCGGTGCCGGTACGGATGTTATCCGTATCCACGGCGTGAGCGAGCTGCACGGCTGTACCTATTCCATCATCCCCGATCAGATCGAAGCAGGCACCTACATGGTTGCCGCCGCTGCAACGGGCGGAGATGTACTGGTTAAGAATATTATCCCCAAACACATGGAATCCATCACAAAAAAGCTTATGGACTGCGGTGTCGAGATCATCGAATACGATGAGGCGATTCGTGTGCGCAGTGCCGGCCGGCCGATGAAATGCAATGTCAAAACGCTGCCGCACCCCGGTTTTCCGACCGATATGCAGCCGCAGATGACGGTTTTGCTTGCGCTGGCGGACGGCATGAGCATCGTATCCGAAAGTGTTTGGGATAACCGCTTCCGCTATGTGGAGCAGTTACTGCGCATGGGCGCACAAATCAATGTTGAGGGCAAGGTCGCTATCGTACAGGGTGTCGAAAAGCTGCACGGAGCACCGATCCGTGCCGATGACCTGCGTGCCGGTGCCGCCATGCTGATTGCTGCCATGGCTGCCGAAGGTCAGTCGGAAATCGAAAATCTTTCGCACATTGACCGTGGTTATGAACACTATGTTGAAAAGCTTTCCGCTTTGGGTGCCGACATTCGCCGTGTCAGCTTCCCGAATGAAGAAGATCAACAGCAGGATAATGTAGGTTGAATCGTTATGGCAAGGTTTTGTTCCCTTTTCTCATCGAGCAGCGGTAACTCGGTTTATATCGGGCATCCGGGCGGCGGCATCCTGATTGATATTGGTGTCAGCGCAAAGCGAACAACAGAAACATTAAATTGCGTCGGTGCGTCCGTTGAGAGCATCGGCGCTGTTTTTGTGACCCATGAGCACTCCGACCACATTGCGGGTGTGCGTGTGTTCGCCGGCAAAAACCAAAAAAAGGTTTATGCGAGCCGCGGCACATTGCAGGGCATGGAGGAAGCGAACGCACTCAACGGCAAATACACCGCCGAAGTCATGCCGGAAAGCGGCGTGGAAGTGAACGATATGTTTGTGCGTGCGTTCCGCACTCCGCATGACAGCCGGGAAAGCTTCGGCTACACGGTGGAGATGCCGGACGGAAACCGCATCGGGATCGCTACGGACATCGGTGTGATCACCGATGAAATCATGCAGAACCTGTCGGGCTGTCAGCTTGTGCTGCTGGAATCCAACCACGATGTGCGAATGCTGCAATGCAACCCGAATTACCCTTATTCGCTCAAACGGCGTATTCTGTCCGACCACGGTCACTTGTGCAATGAGGCGTGCGCCGAAGCCGCCGTAAAGCTGGTGCAAAGCGGCACGACCCGTTTACTGCTCGGACACCTCAGCAAAGAAAATAATATGCCGCAGTTGGCTTATCAATGCACCAATGCCGCCCTGAGCCGGTGCGGCATGGAGGAAGGAAGCGATTATCTGCTGGGCGTTGCCGGTGTCGGCGACCCGAAGATGATCGTATTTTAACAAAATGAAAGTTACCGTTGTTTGCCTGGGCAAGCTCAAAGAAAAATATTTGCGGGATGCCTGCGACGAATACATAAAACGCCTCGGTGCCTTTTGCCGCTGTGAAATAGCGGAGCTGACCCCGGTCAGGCTGCCGGACAATCCGTCACCGGCGCAGATTCAAGCCGCTCTTGCGCAGGAAGCCGCACAAATCAAATCCAGAATCCCCAAAGGTGCGGCGGTGTTCGCCCTTTGCATTGAGGGCAAAACCGTTTCATCCGAAGCATTCAGCGAGCTGCTCGAACAGGCGGCTGTTCAGGGCGGCTCCGATGTGGTGTTTCTCATCGGCAGCTCATACGGTCTGAATGAAGAGCTGAAAAAAGCGGCGCATTACCGCCTGTCCATGTCGCCGATGACCTTTCCGCATCAGTTGGCAAGGGTCATGCTGCTCGAACAAATCTACCGGGCATTTCAGATCTCCTCCGGCGGAAAATATCATAAATAAAAATATCACGGTGTCTGCTGCCGGGAAGTCTGTTCTTCCGGGATGCAAACACCGTGTTTTATTTGCTTCTGCGGTTTATTTAGCTGCCAGATAGCGTTCGATGACCTTGCTGCGAATAACCTTGCGGGTCGAGTTGATATCGAACGGTGTTGTGGAAATGAACAAATCATGCGCACGCTTATAGCCGGGCAGCTGACGGTTCGCCTCGTCAAAATCCGCTTTCAGCTTTGTGCGGACCTCCTGCTCGGTCATGCCGGGGAAGTCCTTCAAATCAATTTCCATAGCGGCAACGATGATGTTGGTCTTTGTTCTCTTACGGTTGATATCCGTGTCGAAAATCACCACTTCATGCACATAGTCGATATGCTCCATAAAAAAGCTTTCGACCTCTTCGGGGAAGATGTTTTTGCCGTTGTCCAGAACGATCAGATTCTTCTTGCGCCCGACGATATAGAGCCGTCCGTCCTCATCCACACGACCGTAATCGCCGGTTTTGAACCAGCCGTCCTCAAACGAGGCAGCGGTAGCGGCTTCGTCTTTGTAATAGCCTTTTGTCACATTTTCACCTTGGATCCAAACCTCACCCACGCCCTGCGCATCCGGCTCATGGATCATGAATTTTGCCTTGGGGAACGGATAACCGGCGCAGTCGGGGCGTGTGCGGCAATCCATATTCAGCGTCACGGTCGGGGAGGATTCCGTCAGCCCGTAGCCGTTGTAAATGCGGAAGCCCATATCGCACAGGCACTTGACATATTCAATACGGGTCGGTGCGCCGCCGCAGGAAAGGGTTGGAAATTTGCCGCCGAATTTTTCCGCAACGGACTTGAAAAGCTTGCGGCGCACATCAATATGAAAATGATCCAGCAGAAAATTGCTGATTTTCAACGCTTTGCGCAGCACATCGGCACGCCCGGTCTGCTCCGCCGTGCGCCAAATGGTGCTGTAAATCGTATCCACCACCAGCGGAACGACCGCCATGGCATCGGGCTTGAACAAATTTAGGTTACTGCGGAAATTCTTCAGCGAATCGTTGATATAGATAACGGCATTCATATAAAGTGCCGTCAGAACATTGCCGCTGAGCTCATACACATGGTTCATCGGCAAAAACGACAGGGAGCTGTATTCCGGCGCAATGCTTTCCAGCACACCCTCGGCGTTCTGTGCCAGGTTGCCATGAGAGAGCATAACGCCCTTATTGGCGCCGGTCGTGCCCGAAGTGAAAATGATCGCCGCCATATCGTCCTTTTTGATTTTTGCATCGGCGTAAGCGGTATCACCCTGCCGGAGCCATTCTTTTCCTTCGGCAATCAGGTCATCCACCGACAAAATATCACCCTCTGCCTTGCCGTTGAGAATAATGCCGATTGCTTCGGGGTGCTGACTGAGGTGATACTGTGCGGCTTCGCTGTATTTGCTGCTGAAAAAAATCACATCGGCATCGCCCTTGGTGAAAAGGCCCGAAATATCGGCAGCAGTCAGCTCCTTATCCACCGGCACCGCCGCACCGACCCCGCAGGTGACGGCAAAAAACGCCGTTACCCAATAATAGGAGTTTTCGCTGAGGATGCCGAAATGTCTGCCCTTCAGCCCACGGTGAAGCAACGCCGTTCCGAGGGCATAAACATCCTCCCGAAACTCACGCACGGTGTGTTCAATAAGCTCCGCCTTGTTTTTTTCCACCATGCAAAGACGGTCACCGTAAATTTCCATACGATCAAATAACTGGCGCAGGGTGAGCAGCTCGCCTGCCATGTGTACCTCGTGACGAAGGCGTGCCAGTTCTTTTTTCTCTTTTTCGGTCAATTCCATAGAAATGCCTTCCTTTTTATGCTTCGTATAAACTCGATAAGCCGTACAACATCGGTCATTATACCATACCGTGTCGTTTTTTTCAACAAAATGTCCTGTGCTTTTCACGACTATTTTTTGTTTGTTTTCTCTGCAAATCGTTGACAAGTCCCCTGTGCTGTGGTACAATACATTCGAGATTTTTAAGTCGGTACGAGATGCCGACAAGATCCGCAAAAAGAATAGATGATATTCTGCCTGACCGAGCTTTCGGGGCAGAAGCTTTTTTGTGCGATCTTGACCTTCCCGTCAAGGTCTTTTTTGTTGTCAGGGGTGAAAAAATGAAGGTCCTTTTCAAAAACGCATCCGTATATCAAGAGAAAGCCTTTGCTGTACGCAACGCTGTTGTGAACAACGGAGTTCTTTCGTTTTTGAACGATTCCGAGCTTTCTTCTTTGAACGATTATAGCGTTGCTGAAAATTGCATCATTCTTCCCGGCTTGGCAGATGTTCATGTGCATCTGCGTGAGCCGGGTTTTTCTTATAAGGAAACGATTTCCACCGGCACGGCGGCGGCGGCGCACGGCGGCTACACGGCAGTGTGCTCCATGCCCAACCTCGACCCCGTTCCCGATTCCGCCGAACACCTTGAGCCGCAGCTGGAACAGATCGCAGCCGACGCACTTGTGCGTGTTTTCCCCTACGGTGCCGTTACGGTCGGTGAAAAAGGTGAAACACTTTCCGATATGAAATCACTGGCGAAGGATGTCTGCGGTTTTTCCGATGACGGACGAGGCGTGCAGAGCGAAGAACGAATGAGAGAAGCCATGCTTCAATGCAAAAAGCTCGGCAAGATCTTAGCGGCACACTGCGAGCAGAACGATCTGCTGCAGGGCGGCTACATCCACGCCGGAGCCTACGCAGCAGCCCACAACCACCGGGGTATTTGCAGTGAAAGTGAATATCTGCCCATTGCCCGTGATTTACGGCTGGCTGAGGAAACCGGCTGTGACTACCATGTCTGCCATATTTCCGCAAAAGAAAGCGTTGAGCTGATCCGGCAGGCGAAGGCAAAGGGCATCCGGGTCACCTGCGAAACCGCACCGCACTACCTGCTGTTAGACGAAAACGACCTGCAGGAGGACGGCAGGTTCAAAATGAATCCGCCTCTTCGCAGCCGGGAGGATCGGGAGGCTCTGCTGCTGGGATTGCAGGACGGCACGATCGACATGATCGCCACCGACCACGCACCGCACTCCGCCGAAGAAAAAGCAAGAGGGCTTGAAAAAAGCGCCATGGGCATTGTCGGGCTGGAATGTGCCTTCCCGCTGCTCTACACCTACCTGGTAGAAAAGGGCGTTATCACGCTTGAAAAATTAGTTTCGCTCATGTCCGAGCGTCCGAAAGAACGCTTCGGTCTGAATACACAAGGTGATTTCACCGTTTTTGAAACGGCTTCACCTTACCGCATTGACCCCGGTGAATTCTTTTCGCAGGGTCGGGCAACACCCTTCAGCGGGTGGCAGGTCAAAGGCAACTGCCTGCTGACGGTTTGCCGCGGCAAAATCGTTTATCAAAATAAAGCTGTTATATGATCGGGAGGAAAAGAAAATGCCAAAGAGAAAAGACTTAAAAAGAATCATGATCATCGGTTCCGGTCCCATCGTGATCGGTCAGGCGGCGGAATTTGACTACGCCGGCACACAGGCCTGCCTTGCCCTGAAAGAAGAGGGCTACGAGGTCATTCTGTGCAACTCCAACCCTGCCACGATTATGACCGACACGACCATTGCCGACAAGGTTTATATGGAACCGCTGACGCTGGAATCCATTGCCAAGATCCTCCGCTATGAGCGTCCGAACGCCATCATCCCCGGCATCGGCGGTCAGACCGGGCTGAACCTTGCCATGCAGTTAAAGAAAAAAGGCGTACTGGAGGAATGTCAGGTCGAGCTGCTCGGCACATCAAGCGAAAGCATTGAGCTTGCCGAGGACCGTGAGTGTTTCAAGGAGCTTTGCCAATCCATCGGTGAGCCGACCATTCCCTCCGAAATCACCTACAACGAAGAGGAAGCTGTCAAGGCGGCGGAAAAAATCGGTTATCCGGTCGTTCTGCGCCCTGCCTTCACGCTGGGCGGCACCGGCGGCGGCTTTGCCGACAATGAAGAGGAGCTGCGTGAAATTGCCGTCAACGCATTCAAGCTCTCCCCCGTTCATCAGGTTTTGATCGAAAAAAGCGTAAAGGGTTATAAAGAAATTGAATTTGAAATGATGCGGGATGCCGAAGACCATGTCATCACCGTGTGCGGCATGGAAAATGTTGACCCGGTAGGTGTTCACACCGGCGACTCCATTGTGGTCGCTCCGATCATGACGCTCAGCGATGCTGATTTCAAAATGCTCAACGACAGCGCCGTCCGTCTGATCCGTGCACTGAAAATCAACGGCGGATGCAATGTTCAGTTCGCTCTCGACCCCAAATCAAGCACTTACTACCTCATCGAAGTCAACCCCCGTGTTTCCCGTTCCTCTGCTCTGGCCTCCAAGGCAAGCGGCTACCCGATTGCCAAGGTCACGGCAAAAATTGCCGTCGGCATGACGCTGGATGAAATCGCCATTGCCAACACAACAGCCGCCAAAGCACCCGAACTCGACTATGTGGTTGCCAAATTCCCCCGCTTCCCGTCCGATAAATCCTCTCCCGCCTCCAACAAGCTCGGCACGCAGATGAAAGCGACCGGTGAAGTCATGGGCATCGGCTCTACGCTGGAAGAGTGTATGCTTAAATCCGTCCGTTCTTTGGAAATCGGCGCAGACCACTTCTATCTGCCGAAATTCGACGGCATGAGCCGGGAAGAGCTGTTTGCTTATATCAAAGACTTCCGGGATAATTTGATTTTCGTCGTTGCCGAACTGATGCGGCTTGGCGTATCGGTCGATGAGCTTTATAAGCTGACCATGATCACACCGTATTTCCTTGAGGCGATCGAACGCATCGTAAAATATGAAAAAACGCTGAAAGAAAACGCCGGCGATATAAATGTGCTGCGTGAGGCTAAAAAGCTCGGCTTCTCCGATTCCTTTATCTCCAAGGTCTGGAACAAAAAGGAAACGGAAATTTTCGCTCTGCGCAAAGGCAACGGCATTATGCCGGTCTACCGCATGGCGGATACGCTCCACACCGGCGCATATATCCCCTACTTCTATTCCTCCTACGCCGGTGAACACCGTTCCGTTGTGACGGATAACAAAAAAATCGTTGTGCTCGGTGCCGGTCCGATTCGTATCGGTCAGGGTGTTGAATTCGACTATTCCACCGTTCATGCGGTGCGCACCATCAAGGAATCCGGCTATGAGGCTATCATCATCAACAACAACCCCGAAACTGTTTCCACCGACTACACCATTTCCGATAAGCTCTATTTTGAGCCTTTGACACCGGAGGATGTCATGAACATCATCGAGCTGGAAAAGCCCGAAGGCGTTGTTGCATCCCTCGGCGGTCAGACCGCCATCAACCTGGCTCAGCCGCTGGATGACCGCGGCGTGAAGATCATCGGCACGGACTGCGCCGCCATCGACC
>JAZUJI010000015.1:0-5537 GCA_045642685.1 Acutalibacteraceae bacterium
AACTTGCTGTTCACAGCAGAAAGTACAATAACTTTCCTATGCGTCCCTTAAATTGGAAATCTCCTGCCGATTATATCAAAGCTTATATCTACAATGGCGAGGTTTTCTGATTTTGTAACACATCATTGACAAACCTACAAAAAGTAAGAAAGATGTAAGAATCACACCTTGTTAATTTCCGGCAGTTATGCTATGATATTTCAATAAATCCTTTCCATTTTTATACAGAGAGGCATTCATTATGCGAAAACTGCTGCAATATCTCAAGCCCTACAAAAAAGAAACGATTCTCACCGTATTTCTTCACCTCATCGGCAACGCCATGACGCTTGTGCTGCCGTTTATGATGTCCCTGATCATCAACAAGGGCATCAACAACACCGACTCGACTGCCGGTCTGGAATATATTAAAAAAATCGGGCTTCTCATGCTGGCTCTTTCTGCGTTCGGAGCTGTCGTTTCCGTGACCGCCAGCTATTTTTCCTCCAAAGCATCCATGGGCTTCGGTGCCAATCTGCGCCGTGCCCTGTTCGGCAAGGTTGAAGCCCTCAGCGAATGTGATCTGGAAAAAATCGGAACACCTTCCCTCATCACACGCACCACGACCGACATCAACCGGATCCAGGAAACCACCATTGCCTGCCTGAACATCATCATTTCCATTCCGATCATGCTCATCGGCGGCACAGTCATGAGCATCATGATGAACCGCAAGCTCGCCGCTGCCATTTTTGTCATCATCCCGGTCGTTGCCCTGATCACCTGGTTTTTTAAGGTCAAGGTCATTCCCCTGTTCAAATCCGAGCAGAAAAAGACCGACACGCTCAACAAAATCCTGCGTGAAAAACTCAGTGGGATCCGTGTTATCCGTGCTTTTAACCGCACTGATTATGAGGATGAACGCTTCCGTCAGGCGAACCTGGATCTGACCTCGATCGGGCTTTACATCAACCGCCTGTTTGCCCTGCTGTGGCCGATCGCATTTATGCTGCTTTATTCCCTGCTCATCGGTGTCGTCTGGATCGGCGGTAAAGAAATCGATGCACTGGATGCCGCCACACACGCCGCCGAAATCAGCAACTTAGTCGGTGACTTACAGGCATTCCTGATCTATATTCTCATTGTTGTTCTTGCCGTATCTCTTGCGGCGGCACTGTTCATCATGTTCCCCCGTGCGGCGGTTTCCTGCCGCCGTGTGCTGGAGGTGCTCAACCTCGACACGATGATCCGTGAACCCGAAAAACCGAAAACATTCCCGAAGCAGGACGGTTCACTTGTATTCCGTGATGTGAGCTTCGGTTACCCGGGCGCAAGCGAGCCGGTACTCAGCGGCATTGATTTTGCCTGCTCAGCCGGTGAGGTTACCGCCATCATCGGCGGCACCGGCTGCGGAAAATCCACTTTAGTCAACCTCATCCCCCGCTTTTTTGATGTCACCTGCGGTCAGATCCTTTTAGACGGTCTGGATCTGCGGGATGTTTCACTCCATGATCTGCATGAAAAAATCGCCTTCGTTCCGCAAAAAGCAACGCTCTTCCGGGGAACGGTGGCGGATAATCTCCGCTACGGCAAGGAGGATGCGACCGAAGAGGAAATGTGGGAAGCGCTGCGCATTGCCTGTGCCGACGATTTTATCCGCAGCAGCGAGCTGCAGCTTGATATGGAAATCACGCAGAACGGAACCAACCTTTCCGGCGGACAGAAGCAGCGTCTGGCGATTGCCCGTGCGCTGATCAAACGAGCCGAGATACTGATTTTTGACGACAGCTTTTCCGCCCTTGATTTCAAAACAGATGCCGCTCTGCGTCAGAATATTCGCCAAAGCATGAAGAACACCAACATCCTTCTTGTGGCTCAGCGTGTCGGCACGATTTTGAACGCCGACCGTATTCTGGTGCTGGAGGACGGAAAGATCTGCGGGATCGGGAAGCACGAGGAACTGCTCGAAAGCTGTTCGGTCTACCGTGAAATTGTCGAATCCCAGCTGGCAAAGGAGGATTTGGCAAGATGAAAAATAACGAAAGAAAGCAAAAGAAACCACAAACGGAAAACGCAGGTTTTTCCCGCAAAAATCCAGATCAGAAGCCGTCAGACTTTTTCGGCACCGCCATGCGGCTGGGCAAAGAGCTGCTGAAGTACAAAGGCTTCATGGCAGTCGTACTGCTTGCCGGCATCATCAGCCAGACCCTGACCATCACCGGCCCGAATCTGCTGGGCAAGGTCATTGACGCCATCAACGACCAAGTAAAAGTCAAGTTGGCAGGCGGCACGATCGATTTAATGTCCATCGGCAAAATCCTGCTCACCATTTTTTTCATTTATCTGACCAGTGCGATCCTGCAATATATCCAGCATTACACCATGGCAGGGATTGCGCAAAAAATCGTCTGTTCCCTGCGGGAACGGATCAACCGGAAAATTTCCAATATGCCGCTGAGCTATCTGGATCGCCACGCAAAAGGCGAGCTGCTCAGCCGCATCATGAACGATGTGGACAACATCAACATGACCCTGCAGGACAACATCATCAAGTTAGTCAACATCTTCATCACCTTTTTCGGCGTACTCGGCATCATGTTCTACACAAGCTGGAAGCTGACGCTGATTTCCGCCGCTGTTCTGCCGCCTTGCCTGCTGATTGCCTCCTTTGTGCTCAAACGCTCCAAAAAGCATTTCCGCAGCCAGTGGAAGACGACCGGCGAGCTGAACGCTCAAATTGAAGAAATCTATACCGGCCACAAAATCGTCCGCATTTTCAACCATGAAGAAAAATCCGGGGAAGAATTTGACCAACTCAACGGCAAACTCTTTGAGCACAGCCGAAAGGCTCAGTTCTTTTCGGGCATGATCATGCCGTTCGTCAGCTTTGTGAACAACATCGGCTATGTCATCGTCTGCCTCGTCGGCGGCCGAATGGTGGTGCAGGGTGCCATGAGCCTTGGTAAAATCACCTCGTTTATCACCTACTCCAAGCTGTTCACGCAGCCGATCGTAGACATTGCCGGCCTTTCCAACAAATTCCAAAGTGCTCTGGCAAGTGCAGAGCGTGTTTACAGCCTGCTGGATGAAACGGAAGAAACGCCCGATGAAAACGGCGTGCTGCCGGAAAATCCGGGTGCCGTGCGCTTTGAAAATGTTTCGTTCCGTTATCTGGAGGATGTGCCGCTGATCGAAGATTTCAGCTTAGATGTCAAGCCGGGGCAGCTTATCGCCATCGTCGGTCCGACCGGTGCGGGAAAAACGACCATCGTCAACCTGCTCATGCGCTTCTACGATGTTTGCAGCGGTTCGATCCAACTGGACGGCGTTGACATCCGCTCCATTCCCCGCAAAGACCTGCGCAGTATGTTCGGCATGGTGTTGCAGGATACCTGGCTGTTCAACGGCACCATTTCCGAAAACATTGCCTACAGCAAAGAAAACGCAACGCAGGAAGAAATTCTGGCGGCGGCTAAATCTGCCCGTGTCAACCATTTCATCAACACTCTGTCCGACGGCTACGATACCGTGCTGGAGGAAGACGGCACCAACCTTTCCCAGGGGCAGCGTCAGCTGCTGACGATCGCACGCAGTATTCTGGCAGACCCCGCTATTCTGATTCTGGACGAAGCGACAAGCTCCGTCGATACACGAACCGAGGTGCTGATCCAGCAGGCCATGCAAAACCTGATGAAGGGACGCACCAACTTTGTTATTGCACACCGCCTTTCGACCATACGCAAGGCCGATGTGATTCTGGTAATGAACCACGGACGCATTGTCGAAAAGGGTACGCATGATGAGCTGATGGAGAAGAACGGATTTTATGCCGAGCTTTACAACAGCCAGTTCGCCGGGAACACGATATAACAAAAGCACAGCCCGCCGGGGCTGAACAATGAAAACCGCAGCGATCGGGAGCCGTTGTTTCCGATCACTGCGGTTTGGTTATTTATTTTTGATTCACAAAAGCGCCGGAACAAGATAACGGATGTCATCATCGCTTTCGGCATACTGTATGTTCTCACGGGTACTCGATCCACAGCCGATATCAAAGCCGTTTCCACTACCGTAGGGATAGCGCTCAACGGGCTTGCCCATAATACATCCGATCACTCTGCCGAGCCATGCACCGTAAAACCGTAAAAATATTTTCGTTATCGGGCTTCTCCTTATATTTATCGTGATAACGGCATCCTTTTCATCACTTGATTCTGTTTTGGCAATCCGTGCGCCTGAATTGTGCGGTATTGCCTTTATTTTTTGAAAGTGATATACAGCATTGAGCCGCTTTCGATTTTTTCGGGAAGCGGGATCTCGACCCATTCGCAGTTTTCATTCACGGTCATTACTTTGTCAACGGTGTATTCACCTGCGTCGAGTTTCAGGCGTCTGTCTCTCTTTTCCGAAACATTTGAAATAAGAAGTGCCGCACTGCCGTCCTCACCCTTAGCGGCAACGGCATACAGATCCTTCCACAGCTTATTTTTTATTTCGACCTGTTTCCCCATTTTATAGAGCTGACCGAAAGCATAGAAGCCGTAATAAGCGGAGGATGGCTTGCCGCCTTTGAGGAACATTCCGCCGTGAAGAGCGCCTGTGGCAATAGCACAGTAATAATGTGCCATATCAAGCCCTTCATTCTGGAACATACACAGCATGGATGTCTGATTTGCACCGTAACGGCGGTCGATTTTGTCGTTCTCGGTTGGGTTGTAGTTCCATTCGTTGCATATGATTTCAGTATCACCATAGCCTGCTTTTGTAAGGTTTTCTCTTACATATTTAATATAGCGGGTATTCTTTTCTGTTGTCGTGTAGCTGTGCCATGAGAAGAAATCCATCGGAGATTTATGTTCTTCAACATATTTGAGGAAATTCTTGAAATAAGTAACAAAATACTGATTCCTCGGGCTTGCGCCTGTATTAACGGCGTTTGTTTTTGTCAGTGCGTAAAATCCGCATGAACCATAGCCGCCGATTTTAAGGTCGGGGAATCTGTCTTTCAGATATTTTGCGGCAGTATCGTAAAGACGGAAGAATTCTTCATCCGTGCCAATCCAAAAGTGGTTATCTGAGATATCATCGCTGTTTTCAGGCTCATTCCAAATTTCCCAGTATTTTATGTTGTAGTTATAGCCGTTTGCCCAGCCTTCGTTGTAGTGGCGGATGATATGCTCGCAAATCTGCGCCCACTTGTTGTAGTCCGCAGGTGGAACAAGATAATCGTGCGATACTATCGGGTCGCTGTAACTTATTCCCAGACGGAAGAAAGGCTCCATACCTGTATCAACGATTGCTGCCAGAATCTTATCGCATTCGGTAAAGTTATAGGAGCTTTCAACGTTGACATCCTTTGAAAAATCGGGAAAAATACGGTGAATATCCGTGCAGTTGATATCATGTGTTCGGCACGAAGTCATATTCGCTTCGGTGAAGCATTTATTGATCTCACTGTCAAGCTCATATTCGGGCATCCTGCCGACATTGTGAACCGGTCTGATTTCATCAATGACATTATCAAAATTGATTCTGATGACATTCGGAGTGAAAATCAT
>JAZUJI010000016.1:0-3615 GCA_045642685.1 Acutalibacteraceae bacterium
GGAATAATTCCGGGGTGAAAATCAGCCATTCAGATTTCGCCTGTTCGGTGCCGCAGCTTGTGCGGCACCGAACAGCAGTTTAAGCTTTACGCTCAAAACTGTGTTTAGCTAATCACATTTTTGAAAAAAGCGGGCGATTGAGGCACGCCCCGACCGGGGGAGATTACTCTCGGGGAGTGCCCGAGCCTTACGGCTCGGGCTTTTGTTTTAGCTTACGCTGATTCAATACTTAATTTAATTTTAAGATTCGGAGGGTACGATAGCGAACGTGAGGCTTGCAGCACCGGCAGCTGTTGTACCGGAGCACTGTGCGTCCTGACCTTCTGCCCAAATCCAGACCGTAACACTGGCAGTCGTAGTGACACCGGATTCACCGCCTGCAGCAGCGTTGAATGTAACAGTATTTGCAGAGGAAGCAATCTGGTTAACATCAGAAGAAATGCTGCCCATTGTGGCATTTGTGTGATTGGTATCTGCCGAATCGATGATATCAACCGCAGCACTTTCACCCTTACCATCGGTGATCGTTGTTCCGGCAGCGATAGCAGTTACAGGAACATAGCTGTTGCCGCCAAGCATATAGTATTTAGTGGTAGAACCACACTCAACCTTAATAAGAGCATAGCAGAAATTTGAAGTGTCAGCCCAAGTGGGAACGATTTTAAAGGTCTTGGCAGCGCCGCCTGCAGCGTTGACATACTGTACATCAAAGCCGTAGGTCATGAAATCAGTAGCTGTACCGTTGGTGTCCTCGGCGACCGAGAAAGAAACACCATCGTATGCTACTTTGTAGAAAGACGGACCGTCAGCGACATTTGCGATGCTCATGGACACGGGAGTGAGAGTGGTGGCGTAACCTGAGTAGTCAGCCGCAGTAAGAGCTGTTTTCCAAGCAGGGGTGCCAGCTGCACTAATGGTAGCCTTAACCTGAAGAGAACCGTCGTTGTTAGCAACTGCTGTACTCATAGTGCCGACAGACGCAGTGCTGCTTGCGGCGAACCATGCATAGGTTGCGGATGTAAGAACAATTGCGCTGACAACAAGCATTGCAACTGCTGCTACAAGTGAACGTTTTTTCATTGTTTTTTCCTCCATTATCAGAGTTTTTTGTTAAAAATTTATCCGTAAAGCATTGCGGATATTACGGGGACTGCGCCAAGAAGAACATGAACCGAAGCGGAATATGTACGAGTCTCCCCCAACTCATCCATTCTCTGCCTGAGATTCGGAAAGAACCTCAAGGTTCATTTTCAGCTTGACATCACCTCCCATAATATCGTTAACACATTCAGGATCTTCGCCCTCAAGCCAGACGACCACTGTGAACCGGGTCACATCGCCCACCTTGAAATTTTTGAAGGTCTGCTGCATGATAATATCCTCAGAAAGGAACGTTTTATCGGCTGCGAAAGCTTCCTTGCCGTTTTCGGTGCCTTTCCTGGGTGCTGCGTAAACGGTCGGTTTGCCGTTGACGAAAACCGCCGCACGGATGGCTTTATCGGCGCCCTTGTAAGAAGAAACGATTTCGAGGGATGCACTGTAATCGACCGTTGCATCCTCACCGCCCCGCACCTCGGTGCCGCCGTTGCGCACAGCAAAGGTGTAGGCCAGATAGTTGGTGCCGTTATGGTCGCCATAGACCTTGTCGATATCCTCAAAGGTTTTGTAAACAGGGTCATTGCCAAGCTCTCCGTCTAAATTCAAGATCCATTGCTTGGTGATATTGTCCATATCCTCAACCGGGGAACCGTGAAGCTGGAGCGTCGGATTATTGAACTTTTCGTTATCCGCCAGCTGGATGCCGTAGAGGTTGCCCTTGAGGTTGACTGTGAAGCGGCCGCCCAGGTTGATAACGCAGGCAATGAGGTAACCCAGAGCAAGCAGCAGAATCAGAATACCGACAATGATGGCAAGGATGCGAATCGCTTTGTTGCGGCGGTAAATCTGCTCCGCCGTTGTATTCACATCGTATTTCCCCATCGGGTCATCCAGAGCCGGGATGAACGAGCCGGAAGCACCTTCAACAAAGGACTGCGTCGATTCCTCCGCTGCGTTCAGCTCCTCTTTTTTCTTTTTGCCCAAGCGAAACCTCTCCTTCCGGGCAGGGGTGCGGCAAGCCGAACCAGCCCAAAACTAACAGTGTATCTAATGTATATAATTATTAGGGATTATTTAATCTTCTTTTCTTCCCACGGTTCGGTGCAATAAAGAGCACCTTTCATCTGGTCAGCACCCATCTTGGCGAGCAGAGTGGCAAGCGCCTGTGTATCCACACCGTCAAGCCGGGTGTGAGCACCGATTTTTTTGGCAAAATCGATCAAGCCCTGAACAATGGTTCTCGGCTTGTCTTCATCCTCGTAAAGCTCGGGCTGAATCGGCTCAACAAGTGAACGGTTAATGCCGATATAGTCAACTTCATACTGTGCCAGATTGGAAAGCGATGTGTATTCCACGCCGAAATCATCAATGGAAAACAGAAAACCGAATTCACGCATTTCACGGATGTTTTTGAGCACCTGCTCACTTTCGCCGGCGTAAATATTCTCCGTAATATTAAAACAGAATTTATCCGGCTCGATCTCGTATTTATCGAGGATCTTGTGAATCTGCGACTGGAAATAGGGCTTGGAAAGGTAACGGACGGAGGTGTTCATGATCAGCGTATTGATGCTTGCGCCCCGTTCTTCCACACGCTTGAGCACTTCGCAGCCCTCTTCGACTGCCCAACGGTTGATTTCACAAATGCGGTTGCTTTTTTCGGCAACGGGCGAATAATACTCCGGCAGCATCACGCCCATCTTCGGGTCGTTGATGCGAACCGTTGTTTCAAAATCAAGCGCCATGTTCAGGTGCGTATCGAACACGGGCGTGAAACGCAGCTCCATGGCACGCAAACGCCTGCCGCCGGATCTATTCGGTTTTTGTGTGGACGCCGGGTCGGCTTTTTGAGCCGGTGCCTTTGTGTTCTGAGCCATGCAGACACACCCCTTATATTGATATATAGAGATATTTACACATTTAGATACTGTAATTTTATCATCCCTTATTTTATTTGTCAATAATAATATGCGAATTCGGGCACAAAAAGCAGTTTTTTTGTATGAATGATAAGAATTTTTACTACATTTCTGCCTGTTTTTTGAAACTTAAGCGTATACATTACACAAAAACAGAGGCAATTTTCTTTTTGCGCTCCACCGCTTTTTTCAAAACAACACACACCGGAAAAAATACACATTCGGAAAAACACGCAACCGGCACGGAGCCTTTTATTTGCACCGCTCACAACTTTTTTTGCGAACCGTACTGCTGCAATTTATATTCGGAATATTACCGAAAAAAGCTTGACTTGACGGACTTGATTTGCTATAATTATTTTTGCTGAGCGAGAGTGGCGGAATCGGCAGACGCGCACGTTTGAGGGGCGTGTGGTAATCCCGTACGGGTTCAAGTCCCGTCTCTCGCACCAAAGACGCACCTGTGCCAAACGGCATGGGTGCGTTTTTTATGCCAAAAGGGACTTGAAGGACGAGCGGTACAGAGCAACGCTCCGGTGGAGCGTTGTGACCGCGAGCGACCACACGCCCGCAGGCGTGCGAATCAAGTCCCGTCTCT
>JAZUJI010000017.1:0-2950 GCA_045642685.1 Acutalibacteraceae bacterium
CCGACTTCTTCTGCAATTCGCACACGCCGAAAACCGATGTTCCGACCGATCGTATTTTACATGAAAACACCGAAGATGTGCCCGAATGGAAGCCAAACCATGAAGGGATCACACTCAACCGTGACTATTTCGGCGGTGACCTGAAAGGCATTGAGCAAAAGCTCGACTATCTGGAAAGCCTCGGCGTCACCTGCCTTTATCTGAATCCGATTTTTGAGGCGCACTCCAATCACCGCTACGACACGGCGAACTACGAAAAAATCGACCCGCTGCTCGGCACGGAGGAGGATTTTGTATCGCTGTGCCGGAAAGCCAAAGAAAAAAACATCGCCGTTGTGCTGGACGGTGTATTCAACCACACCGGTGCAGACAGTCTTTACTTTAACAAATACGGTCGTTATCCGACCCTGGGGGCATATCAGTCCCGGCAATCCCCTTATTATCCCTGGTACAGCTTCCGTCATTGGAACGAAGATTACGAGTGCTGGTGGGACATTAAAATTCTGCCTGCCATCAACGAAAGCAGCGAAAGCTACCGGGAATATATTCTGGGCGAAAACGGCATTGTCCGCAAATGGCTCCGTTTGGGTGCGAGCGGCTGGCGGCTGGATGTGGCAGACGAGCTGCCCGACCTGTTCTTAGACGAGCTGCACCAAAGCGTTAAAGCCGAAAAGCCGCAGGCTCTGATCCTGGGCGAAGTGTGGGAAGACGCCAGCAACAAATGCGCTTATCATCAACGCAGGCGGTATCTGCTCGGCAAACAGCTCGACAGTGTGATGAATTATCCGTTTGCCGACGCCCTGATGCACTTCATGCGCACCGGTATCGTCGAAGGCTTCACCGACAAAATCCTGACGATCCTCGAAAACTATCCGCCGAAAAGCGTTCACCTGCTGATGAACCACATCGGCACACACGATACGGCAAGGGCATTGACGGCAATGGTCGGTGAGAACGGTGACGGGCGTGACCGGCAATGGCAATCCGAACAGAAGCTGAGCGAAGAAAAGAAAACGCTCGGCTTACAGCTGATGAAATGTGCCAGTGCCGTTCAGTTCACGCTGCCCGGCATCCCGAGCATTTATTACGGGGACGAAGCCGGTATGGAGGGGTATCGTGACCCGTTCAACCGAATGTACTACCCGTGGGGCAAAGAAAACCGTGACCTGCTGGAATGGTACCGGGCACTCGGCACCATTCGCAAAGAAAACCCGTGCCTGGCACAGGGCGGTTTTCATCCGGTCAGCGAAGCACTCGGCTGTGTTGCCTTTGTGCGCAGCTGCCCCGGCAACGACTTGATGACCATTGCCAACCGCAACACGCACCCCATCACCTATCACCTGCCCGGTGACTGGTTCGGTGCGGAGATTCTGCTCGGTGCAGCCGGAAATGCCGACACTTCCGTGGAAATCGGGGCTTGCAGCAGCGTTATTTTAAGAAAGTAAAGGTACGAAAAAGGGTACTTTGCAGCGAAAAAGCAGTTTTTATGCTGCTTTTTTTTGCTGTCTATTGACAAATGGAAGCAGGCATTGTATAATCAAGCCAAGTTACCGAACATTTGTACTATTTCGGAGGATGAAGTTATGGCAGACAAAAAAACAGCATTAGACACCGCATTACAGCAAATTGAAAAAAGTTTCGGCAAAGGTGCCATCATGCGCCTGGGTCAAAACTGCGGTCTGAATGTGGAAGCTATTTCCACCGGTTCCATTTCCATTGATGCCGCCACCGGCATCGGCGGTTTGCCCAAGGGCAGGATCATTGAAATCTACGGTCCGGAATCCTCCGGTAAAACCACTTTGGCACTTCATGTTGTCGCACAGGCGCAAAAGCTCGGCGGTGAATGTGCCTTCATTGATGCGGAGCACGCTCTGGACCCTGTTTACGCTTCCAACCTCGGGGTCGATATTGATTCCCTGCTGGTATCGCAGCCGGACAACGGTGAGCAGGCACTGGAAATCGCCGAAACCCTCATTCGCTCGGGTGCTCTGTCGGTCGTGGTCGTTGACTCCGTTGCCGCTTTGGTTCCCCGTGCGGAAATCGAGGGAGATATGGGTGACTCCCATGTCGGTTTGCACGCACGGCTGATGTCGCAGGCTCTGCGCAAGCTTGCCGGCACCATTTCCAAATCCAACACCATTTTAATTTTTATCAATCAGCTGCGTGAAAAGGTCGGTGTCCTCTACGGAAGCCCCGAGGTCACCACCGGCGGCCGTGCGCTGAAGTATTATTCCTCCATGCGCATTGATGTGCGCAAAGTGGAACAGCTCAAGGGCTCGGGCGGTGAATTCATCGGTTCCCGCACCAAGGTGAAAATCGTCAAGAACAAAGTTGCTCCGCCTTTCAAAACGGCTGAATTCGACATTATGTTCGGTCGCGGCATTGCCAAAGAGGGCGAGCTGCTCGACATCGCCGTACAGTATGACATTATTCATAAGAGCGGCGCCTGGTTCTCTTATAATGAGGAGCGTTTGGGTCAGGGTCGTGACAATGTAAAAGAAATTCTGCGCAATAATCCGACCCTGTTCGCCGAAGTGGAGGAAAAGGTCCGCACCGCACTGAGCCAGTCGGCGCAGACGGAGAAGAAAGAAAAATCCGCTGCGGCAGAAGCTCCGGTTCCGGCACCGGCTGCCGCTCCTGCCGCCTCCAAAACCAAAATCAAAGCCAACCTCGACATAGCCGTCGATGATGACGAATAAGCATGGTTATAACCGCACAAAACGGAAGAGCCGATAAAATCCATATCAGCGTTGACGGTGAATACCGATTCACCGTTGATGCTGATTTCTGGTATCTGAACGGCTGCGCAGACGGAACGGAAATAGACGAAGAAGCTTTGCTTACCCTGGAAAACAAGATCCGTGAAAGGCGGTGCTTCAACCGTGCTCTGAACATTCTGGCACGCCGGGAGCATTGTGAAAAAGAACTGACCGACAAGCTCACCCGGGCT
>JAZUJI010000018.1:0-2223 GCA_045642685.1 Acutalibacteraceae bacterium
TGTTTCTCAGGCGGCATCGGCAAAAAAATCAGCCCGACCCGTGCAGTCGCTCCGCTTAGATGAGATCAGCAGTGAGAGCGGTACCCGCTACAAAACCGGCATGAAAGAGCTTGACCGTGTTTTGGGCGGCGGTCTGGTGAAGGGTTCTCTTGTTTTGCTCAGCGGTGACCCCGGTATCGGCAAATCAACGATTCTGCTGCAGGTTTGCCAGTACCTGAGCCGTGACCTTGAAATTCTGTATATTTCCGGTGAGGAATCGGCGCATCAGATCAAGCTGCGTGCGCACCGTCTGGGGGTAGATAACCCGAAGCTCCGCATTATGAGCGAAACGGATGTGCTGTCGATCGTGGACTATATCCGCAGCGAAAAGCCGGATGTTGTAATTGTTGACTCCATTCAGACGATGGATTATGCCGATGTTTCTTCCTCTCCCGGCAGCGTGACGCAGGTGAGGGAATCGGCATCGGTGTTTATGCGCACCGCCAAGACGCTCGGCATCCCGATCCTGCTGGTCGGTCATGTGAATAAGGATGGCAACATTGCCGGTCCGAAGGTGCTGGAGCATATTGTGGATGCGGTGCTGTATTTTGAGGGCAATCGCAATTTTTCTTACCGGATTCTCCGTGCGGTGAAGAACCGATACGGTTCCACCAATGAAATCGGTGTGTTTGAGATGCTGGATAAAGGCTTGATGGAGGTGGAAAATCCGTCCCTGATGCTCATTTCCGGCAAGCCGAAGAACACGCCCGGTTCCTGCATCGCCTGTGCAATGGAGGGTTCCCGTCCGATTCTGGCGGAGGTTCAGGCGCTGGTTGCGCCGACCGGCTTCGGCAACCCGAGGCGAATGTCAACCGGTTTTGATTATAACCGTACCGCCATGCTTTTGGCAGTACTGGAAAAACGCTCCGGCTACTTTTTTGGCAATATGGATACCTATGTGAACATCGTCGGCGGTCTGAAGCTGGACGAGCCTGCAACGGATTTGTCGGTCGCTATGGCGCTGGTGTCAAGCCTGAAAGATGCTGTGGTGAGCGATGATACCCTTGCGTTCGGTGAAATCGGGCTGGCAGGGGAGATACGGGGCGTGAGCAACTGTGAACAGCGTGTGCGTGAGGCGGTGCGTCTGGGCTTTTCCCGGTGTATCATTCCGCACCATAACCTGAAAACGCTGTCCGCTTCCATTGCGGGGGATACGGAAATTATCGGTGTGCGCAATATTCGGGAAGCGTTTGAGGCGGTCACCCGATGAGTGATTTTCGTTTTGTTGCCCGTGCCAATCTGCCGCAAGCCCGTGTGACGCATGCGGTGGTGTCTGACAGCGATAAACGCCTGTGTGAAGCACTGCGGGCGTACGGCATCATGCTGCTTCACCCGGTATATAACCCGGTTTTACCGGCGGCGGTTGCCACACACGCCGATATGGTGTTTCACCACATCGGGGGTCGTTATGCGGTGGTAGAAAGTACACAGCTTGCCTTAAAAAAGCGTTTGCTTGAACTCGGCTTTTCGGTAGAGGACGGGTATTCCGCCGGTTCGGTATATCCGCAGGAAATCGGCTTGAATGCGTGCGCTGTCGGTGAAATGCTGCTTTGTCTGCCGAAAGCGACCTATCCGCCGATCCGGCTTGGTAAACGGATTTTACCGGTGCGTCAGGGCTATGCGAAATGCTCCGCTGCGGTGGTGAGCGAAAAGGCGTTGATGACGGAGGATGAATCCATTGCCTCAGCAGCACGGAAAAACGGCTTGGATGTGCTTCTTCTGCAAAAAGGCTTTGTTCGGCTGCCGGGCTATGATTACGGCTTTATCGGCGGCTGCTGCGGCAAAATCGATCGGGATCGTCTGGCCTTTTGCGGCAATGTGGCAGAGCACCCCGATTATGAGCAAATGTGCGAATTTACTGCCCGATACGGCGTGCAGTGTCTGTCCCTGACGGACGGCGGCTTAACGGATGTCGGTTCGATCCTGCCGGTTTGCGAAACAGCGGAATGCCCTTGACTTATCCGGAATCCTATATTATACTGAAACCTGCGGTGAAGCAGATTTACCTTCATTGCCAATAAGCGGGTATGGTGAAATTGGCAGACACGCAAGATTTAGGATCTTGTATCGCAAGATGTGCAGGTTCAAGTCCTGTCTGGTGCACCAAAAAAAGAGCTAAACAGCTCTTTTTTATGATTTATTGATTTTAGGTAGAAAAAAATGAGGTTCCATATTCTATGCAGG
>JAZUJI010000019.1:0-4979 GCA_045642685.1 Acutalibacteraceae bacterium
CATCTCGGCCTTCCGGTGCCGAACACAGATGCGGCGGGAACGTCCGGACAGATTACTTTATTTTAACGAAAGGGAGATCATTTTATGGGAAGATTATTCGGTACCGACGGCGCAAGAGGAATCGCCAATACGGAGATCAGCTGTGAACTTGCCATGAAAATCGGCAGAGCGGCTGCCATGGTGCTTTCGGATGCCGAGCAGAAGCGTCCTCGTGTGCTCATCGGTATGGATACCCGCATTTCTTCGGATATGCTGGAGTCTGCCATTGCGGCAGGTCTTTGTTCGGTCGGTGCGGATGTGCTTGTTTTGGGTGTGCTGCCGACACCGGCGGTTGCTTTTTTGGTTCAGAAATACGGATACGATGCCGGTGTAATGATTTCGGCTTCACACAATCCCTGCGAATACAACGGAATAAAAATTTTCAAGTCAGACGGATATAAGCTCCCCGATGAAATTGAAGAGAAAATCGAAGCCATTATTCTGGACGGAACGATCGTTCCCGATGTGAAGATCGGCGGCGAGGTCGGCAGGATCCGTCATTCCGATATGCCGAAGTTTGATTATATCGAGCATTTGCTGGAAACGGTGGATGTTGATTTTGCGGGGATGCGAATTGCTTTGGACTGTGCAAACGGTTCGGCTTCATATACCGCACCGGAGCTGTTTACGCAGTTGGGTGCCGATTTTGAAGTCCTTTCCGCTGTGCCGAACGGCATCAATATCAACCGTGGCTGCGGTTCAACGCATTTGGAGCAGCTGCAGAAGTTTGTTAAGGATAACCGTTTTGATGTGGGCTTTGCATTTGACGGTGATGCTGACCGTTTGCTCGCCGTTGACGAAAACGGTGATGTGGTGGACGGCGATAAAATCGTTGCTATCTGTGCAGCATCCATGAAGCAGCGGGGAATATTGAAAAATAATACGGCGGTCGTTACGGTGATGAGTAACCTCGGCTTCCATGAGTTTTGCCGGAAGAATGACATCAATGTCGAAGTGACGGCGGTCGGTGACCGTTATGTTCTGGAAAATATGCTCAAAAACGATTATTGCATCGGCGGTGAGCAGTCCGGTCATGTCATTTTCCACGATTTTGCTTCCACCGGTGACGGTCAGCTGACTGCCATTCAGCTTTTGCAGATCCTCAAGCTCAGTGGTAAGAAGCTTTCCGAACTGGCATCGGAAATTGAAATATTCCCGCAGATCATGGTCAATGTTCGTGTTTCGCAAATCGGCAAGGTGCGTTACGCCAAGGATGATGAAATCAAAAAGGCGATTGTCAGCGCAGAACGGGAACTCGGCGATCAGGGGCGTGTTTTGGTGCGTGTTTCCGGCACAGAGCCGCTGATTCGTGTTATGGTCGAGGGCAAAGACAAAGAGCTTATTCAACGGCTTGCCGATGAAATTGCATCGGTGGTCAAAAATCGTTTAATTTAAGTTGAGGAATCCCGATGAGAGTATCCGATCAATGGAAAGATTATGAGCTGTTGGATTGCACCGACGGCGAAAAGCTGGAGCGTTGGGGCGATGTGATTCTGATTCGTCCCGACCCGCAGGTCATCTGGAAAACGGGTCGTCAGCATCCGCTGTGGCGCAAAGCGAACGCACGCTATAGCCGTTCGCAAACCGGCGGGGGAAGCTGGCAGGTGTTCGGCAATTTGCCGCCCCGTTGGGAAATTTCTTACCGTGACCTGACCTTTAATATCAAAACTATGGGCTTTAAGCACACCGGTTTGTTCCCCGAACAGGCGGCAAACTGGGATTATGTGCGCAGTTTGATCGAAAAAGAAAACCGTGAACTGAAGGTGTTGAACCTGTTTGCCTACACCGGCGGTGCAACGGTTGCCCCGTTGAAAAGCGGTGCGAGTGTGACCCATGTCGATGCTTCCAAAGGCATGACGCAGTGGGCAAAAGAAAACGCTGTTTCTTCCGGCGTTGCAGGCGGTTCGGTGCGCTGGCTTGTGGATGACTGCATTAAATTTGTTCAGCGTGAGATACGCCGGGGAAACCATTATGATATCATTATCATGGATCCGCCGTCTTACGGCAGAGGACCCGGCGGTGAAGTGTGGAAGCTGGAAAACGAAGTGTTTGATTTTGTGTCGCTGTGTGAACAGCTTTTGAGCGAGGATGCTGTGGCCATGCTGATCAACTCCTATACCACGGGGCTTTCCCCTTCGGTAATGGAATACATTCTCGGGTCAACGGTTGTGCCCAAGCACGGCGGAACGGTGAGCGGCGATGAATTAGGGCTGCGGGTGACGCAAACCGGTATGGTTTTGCCCTGCGGCGCCACGGCAATTTGGAAAAAACAGGGTTAAAAAATGGAGAAAATCATTTCATATAAAGATGTAACCTTCCGTTATGAGGGCGAAGATGAAAAGACATTGCTGCCTCTCATTATCAACGGTGTGACATTGCATATTGAAAAGGGCAGCTTTGTTGCGGTGCTCGGCAAAAACGGTTCGGGCAAATCAACGCTTGCCAAGCTGACGAATGCCATCAATCTGCCGGAAAGCGGTCAGGTTTTGGTGGAGGGCATGGATACACGGGAAGAAAAAAACACCGATTTGATTCGGCGCAAGGTCGGCATGGTGTTCCAGAACCCCGATAATCAGATCGTAGCCACCATCGTGGAGGATGATGTTGCGTTCGGCCCCGAGAATCTCGGTGTGGAGCCGGGCGAGATTCGCAGACGGGTGGATGATTCGCTCAAAGCGGTCGGAATGTATGAGTTTCGCCACGCCGAACCGTATAAGCTTTCCGGCGGTCAGAAGCAGCGTGTCGCTATTGCCGGTATTCTTGCCATGCAGACGGATTGTATCGTACTGGACGAGCCGACTGCCATGCTTGACCCGAACGGACGCAGAGAGGTTTTATCGACCGTTTTGCGCTTGAACCGGGAACGGGGAATTACCGTGATGATGATTACGCATTTTATGGACGAAGCGGTGCAGGCCGATCGGGTGATCGTCATTGACGGCGGAAAAGTTGTGTCGGACGGTTCTCCCCGTGAGGTGTTCACCCAAACGCAGCACCTGAAGCGGTGCGGTCTGGATGTTCCGCAGGCAACCGCTCTGGCAGAACAACTGGCACAAAGCGGCGTGAAAATTAAAACCGATGTTCTGGATGAAAAAGAATGTGTTGAAGCAATATTAACAGCGCTGGGTAAGGAGTAAAAGAATGTCCATCATTCGTTTGGAGCATCTTACGCATGAATACGGGGAAGGTACACCGCTGTGCGTGAGTGCGATAAAGGATATCGATCTTGAAATTGAACAGGGCGAATTGGTCGGCATCATCGGGCACACCGGCTCAGGCAAATCTACACTGATTCAACATTTGAACGGTCTGCTCAAGCCGACACGGGGCAGAGTTTATATTGACGGAGAAGATATTTGGGAAAACAAAAAAAATATCAAAAATGTTCGCTTTAAGGTCGGGCTTTGCTTTCAATACCCGGAATATCAGTTGTTTGAAGAAACTGTTTTTAAGGATATTGCCTTCGGACCGAAAAATATGAAGCTTGATGAAGCTGAAATCAAACAGCGTGTTTTCGAGGCAGCGGATTTTGTCGGGCTGCGCCGTGAATTGCTGGAAAAATCACCGTTTGATTTATCCGGCGGTGAAAAACGCCGTGCGGCGATTGCCGGTGTAATGGCGATGAAGCCGAAGATCCTCGTGCTGGATGAGCCGACCGCCGGGCTTGACCCGCAGGGCAAAGAAAATGTTTTGAATATGATTCTGAACTACAAGCGTGTGACCGGCGCAACGGTTTTGCTCGTAACACACAGCATGGAGGATGCTGCACGGGTCGCAACAAAAATTCTTGTGATGAACCGGGCACAGGTTGCCATGTACGATACGGTGAAAAATGTTTTTGCACGCAGCGATGAGCTGGAACAAATCGGTCTTGATGTTCCGCAGGTCACACGCATATGCCATGAATTAAAAAAGCACGGTCTGGCTCTTGCTGAAAGCATCTGCACCGTGGATGAGGCTTGTGCCGCCCTTCTTCCGCTTCTGAAAGGGGGAAGATGCTGATGGTTCGTGATATTACAATAGGGCAGTATTATCCGGGCAGCTCGATTCTGCACAGAACCGATCCGAGAGTGAAAATCGTTTTAACGCTCGTTTTTATTTTTATTGTCTTTTTTTGCAAAAATTTCTTTTCTTTGGGGCTGATGGTGCTTTCCTTGCTCATCGGCATCCTTCTTTCCCGTGTCCCGATCAAAATGATTCTCAAAAGCATGAAAGCGATTGCTTTGATTATCGTGCTCACCGCTTTGCTGAATCTGTTTTATACAACGGACGGAAAAGTGCTGCTGGATTTGAGATTTGCCAAAATTACGGATTCGGGTGTTTTCACCGCTGTTTTTATGGCGGTGCGCATTCTGGCGTTGATCGTCGGCAGCACACTGCTGACTTATACCACAACGCCGACGATGCTGACAGATGCGATCGAACGGCTGCTTTCTCCTTTGAAAGTGTTTCATGTGCCGGTGCATACGCTTGCCATGATGATGACGCTTGCTTTGCGGTTCATTCCGACCCTGATCGAGGAAATCGATAAGATCATGAATGCGCAGAAGGCGAGAGGAGCAGACTGGGAATCGGGCGGATTACTTCAGCGAGCTAAAGCACTGGTGCCGATTTTGATCCCGCTTTTTGTTTCCTCGTTCCGCCGTGCTTATGAGCTGGCGTTTGCCATGGAATGTCGCTGCTACACCGGCGGTGACGGGCGCACACGCATGAAACAGATGAAGGTCAAAGGGCTTGACGCTTTTTTGATTATCGGATGCGCTGTCCTGCTCGGCGGCGTGATCGCATTGAATTTTTTGAAGGTCTATTCACCGGGGTGATCCTTTGCGCAACCTGCTTGTGACAATTCGATATTGCGGAACGCATTACAGCGGTTGGCAGGTGCAGCCGAATGCGCCGACCGTTCAGCAGACTTTTCAGGATGCGGTGGAACGGTTATT
>JAZUJI010000020.1:0-3695 GCA_045642685.1 Acutalibacteraceae bacterium
AATCATCAAGCCAATCAAAGCCCGACCGTATGTAACCTGCGGCAGGAAACGCAAAACAACAGTGCACTTCACCGCACCGTTCTGAACGGCAGCGATCTGCAATGCACGGTCATGTGCGTTCGCAAGGGTGAAGAAGCCACCATAGAACCAATCCAATCAACGGATCGGTTTTTCTATGTAGAATCCGGCAAATGCCGCTGCACCTTTTCGCAAAGCCCACGCCGCTGTGCTCAATGTGCGCAAGCCGGTGACTGCATTTTTGTGCCCTCCGGCACGGAGTGCAGCCTTTGTTCCACCGGTGACACACCGTTAAAGCTGTTCTCTGTTGATTCACCGGCAGAGCAGCCGGTCAGCTCCTGCCGGGCGTGTGACCCCGAATAAGTAAAAAGGGCTGCTGCTTTTCGCAAACGAAAGCAACAGCCCGACCTTTTAAGGCAATACCGCACCATTCAGGTGTACGGATTGCCTTAATTCTTATTTGAGAAGCGATGCCGCCTCTTTATCCAAATAAACGGTGACATCCGGATGCTGCTGGAGAATCGAAGCCGGAAGCTGAGGTGTCACCTCACCCTGAATCATACCTTTCACGGCTTCTGCCTTGCTTGCGCCGGTGGCAACAAGCACGATCTTTTTGGAACGCATAATCGAACCGATTCCCATTGTCATTGCATAATGCGGCATGGGAGCGTCATCAAAATAAATAGAGTTTGCATCGATCGTGCTCTGCGTCAGTGCAACACGAAACGCCTCGTCGGTAAAAGCATCGGACGGCTCATTGAAAGCAATGTGGCCGTTGCGGCCGATCCCGAGGATCTGAACATCAATGCCGCCTGCCGCTTTAATTGCTTCGGCATAGCGCTTGCTTTCGGCATCGTAATCCGCTGCGTTACCATCCAGGAAGTTGACATTTTCTTCCTTAATATCCGTGTGATTGAAAAGGTTCTCATGCATGAATGTATAGTAGCTGTTTTTGTTATCCTTGGGCAAGTCACAGTATTCATCCAGATTAAAGGTCTTCACATCGGCAAAGCTGACCTCACCTGCGGCGTAGGCTTTTGCAATATAGTTATAAGTCGGCACCGGAGTCGCACCCGTTGCCAAGCCCAAAACGCAGGACGGATTCGCCTTTACATAGTCCACATAAAACTGCCCGAGCTGCTCGCCGATCTGAGCGGCGTTGTCAAGTGTAATTACTTTCATTCTTTTCACCCTGCGGCATACATCCGCATATCCTTTCTTATTTAACGGCTTTCACCTTATTAAAAACAAACTCATTATAGATCTGTTCCACTTCCCGCATGACGCTCTGCGTAGAGTAAACGGCAGACCGTTCCTGAGCAGCAAGCCCCATCTGTTCACGCAGATCCGGCTGAACAGCAAGAGCCGTCAGAGCCGCAGCTGTTGCATCCACATCGCCCGGGTTCACGAGATAACCGCTTACACCGTCACAAATCAGCTCATTGTGCCCGCGGTTATGTGTGGCAACCGCCGGTTTGGCGCAAAGCATACCTTCAATGATATTCACCGGCAAACCTTCACGAAGGCTGACCGAAGAAACAAAGTCGCTCGCTTTCACAACCTTATCAATATCGGTTCGATAGCCGAGAAGCCTGACCGATTTCTGAAGCCCCAGTGCTTCGATCTGCACTTGAAGTGCCTGTTCGGTATCACCGACACCGGCGCACAGCAGGCAAAAATCCGGACAAGCCGAAAGCACCTGTTTGGTTGCTTCGACAAGCTGTTTTTGGTTTTTGTTAGCGTTCAGTTCACCCGTGCAAAGGCAAAGAACCGCCGATTCGTCCAAACCAAGCTCCTTGCGGAGAGCCCGCTTTTCTTCTTCACTCACGGGTGCAAACCGTTCCGCTTTTGCGCCGACTCCGTGACTGCGTCGGATATTGCGGCAGATATGATGCGTGCGTGCCGTTTTTTCATCCTCATCGCAAATGGTGATCAGGCAATCCGTCCACGATCTGCCGAAGATTTTTTCAATCGGATAAAACAGCAGCCAGCCGAGCTTTGATGCGCCCTTGTAAAAATGGAAGCCGTGCGCCGTATAGATGACGGTCGTGCCGCTTTTGCGCACCCGGCGGGCAGCAAGACGGGTCAGAATACCACCCACAGGCGTGTTGCAGTGGATCACATCATAATCGTTCTCACGAATGATTTTTTTCAGCTCTTTATAGGCGGTCAGATTGGTCGTATCCAGCGGAGAACGGCCGAACGGCAAATCAAATACACGATCCGCCGAGGCCTCCAGCTTCGTGCGGATCGCCTCGCCCATCACATCCCGGGCAGCCACATGAACCTCGTACCCGTGCTCATGGAGCAAATCAATCAAGGGCAGATGAAAGCTCGTAAAATGATGCTGAACCGTTGCGGTCAATAAAGCTTTTTTCATTTCACCGTCACCTCGGTTTCATCAAGGTTTCCGGTGAACTCCTCCATCGTTGCGCTCGTTTCACTGGAGATGCCCTCCTTGCGAAGGACATTTATTATTGTTTTTAATATTATGCGAAGGTCAAGCAGCAAGCTCTCCTCTTCCACATATTTCACATCGTATGCAAACTTTTCATCCCAACTGAGCAGGTTGCGGCCGTTCACCTGCGCCAGCCCGGTCAAACCGGGGCGTACATCGTGCCGGTGCGACTGAAATTCGTTATAAAGCGGTATGTATTTGATGAGCAGCGGTCTCGGACCGACTAAGCTCATGTCACCCCGCAGGATATTGAACAGCTCCGGCAGCTCATCGAGTGACAGATTCCGAAGCGTCTGACCGAATTTGGTCAGACGAACCTCATCCGGCAAAAGTGCCCCGTTTGCATCCCGTTCATCCGTCATCGTGCGGAACTTGTAAAGATTAAAAATCCTTCCGTTTCGCCCCGGCCTCTGTTGGCAAAAGAAAACGGGACGGCCGAGCTTTGTGCGCACCAAAACCGCAATCAGACACAGCGGAATACACAGCACAAGCACGGCAAAAAAGGAAATCAAAATATCACAGATTCGTTTGAAAAATCTGTCGTAGACCTTTCTCAAGCAAATTCCTCCGCACTCGTTTGAAAATTCGCAAATGCTAAATATCTAACTAATTATTATAGCGGATGATTCGCCGTTTTTCAACCGTTTTTGCAAAAATCCGTCAGTGCAGAGATATCCAGTTTACCATAACTTTCAGCGAATGTCAAAAGCTTTTTTGCCGCCTGCTTTGTACCGCCGATCCGGCGGCTTTCAAAGTTGACCGGAATGACCGGGTCGTGTACACTCAGTCGTGCAAGCAGCCAGCCGTCCCCGCAGGTTTCATCGGCATTGATCCGCACGCCCTCATAAGTGTTCGGTACGACCTGCCAGCTTTCATCCTGTTCGCAAAATGCACGCAAATCTTTCAGGAAAGCTTCTCCGTACGCTTTGAAATCCTCACACAGAATTTTGAAGCGTACTTCCTTTTCTTCTTTTGCCTCAGCCAGGTCGGCGAACAGCTCTTCCAGGTCTTTCCCCTGCTGTCTGAGCTTCACAAGCTTGATAACGATTTTCGCCGCCAGATAGGCACCGTCATCCAGATAGTAATTCTCACGAAAAGCGGCATGACCCGATGTTTCGATCGCAAGCGGACAGTTCACACCGCCGTTGTTCAGTTCGATCTGCTTATCAATAACATTCTTGTAGCCCCGGCGGAACGGCAGTGCGGGGAGTCGGAGCGT
>JAZUJI010000021.1:0-4818 GCA_045642685.1 Acutalibacteraceae bacterium
AAAATATTATTGACCGCACGGAGTTTGCAATATGACAGCGAAAATCTTTGACATTCAGCGGTTTTGCCTGCATGACGGGCCGGGTATTCGCACGACCGTTTTTTTCAAGGGCTGTCCGCTGCGCTGTGTTTGGTGCCACAACCCCGAATCACAGCAGATGAAAACGCAGTTGATGTTTTTTGAAAACAAGTGCGTTCAATGCGGCCGCTGTATACCGGTTTGCAGCGCAAGAGAGTTACAGGACGGCAAACTGCAACTCAATCGAAACAAGTGCACACTTTGTGAAAAGTGTATTTCCGTTTGTCCGGCACAGGCTAACAAAATAATCGGTCAAGAAGCTGAAACCGATGAAATTATTCAGACAGTTCTTCGTGACCGTCCGTTTTTCGGCGAAAACGGAGGAATGACGCTTTCCGGCGGTGAACCTGCTATGCAGCCGGATGCAGCCCTTGAATTGATAGAAAAAGCCGATCGGAACGGCATCAACACCGTAATCGAAACAAGCGGCTGCGGACAAACAGCCTTTTTTGAGCAGGCAGTGCAATTTCCGGTGCTGTTTTATTATGATCTGAAAGCTATTTCCGCAGAAAAGCACAAAGCGTTGACCGGTGCGGACAACGCTTTGATTCTTTATAACCTTGAACATCTGTTTTTGCAAAATGCCCGTGTTGTTCTTCGGCTTCCGCTCATTCCGGGGTTTAATGACAGCGCAGATGACCTGCGGCTGACAGAACACTTTTTATCTGAACATAAGTCCTTCTATGAGGAAGCACAAATTATGAAATATCACATACTCGGAAAAACGAAAGCGAATGCGATCGGTCAGACTTGGAATGCGCCGGACAAAAATGCACAGCAGGAACAGGCAAAACAATGGCTGGCGGCATTGAACGCCGAAGATAACAAAATAATTATCTCATAACAACAAAGAAACGGTAGCTGACACAATGAAAAAAACGGTATTAGGCATATGCGCTCATGTTGACGCTGGCAAAACAACGCTTACCGAAGCAATTTTATACCGGTGCGGCAAAATACGGAAACTCGGTCGTGTGGATCACGGTGACACGGTCATGGATACGCATACTCTTGAGCGTGAACGGGGAATCACCATTTTTGCCGGTCAGACCACCGTGCAATACGGTGACACGGAAATAACCTTGCTGGATACGCCGGGTCATGTTGATTTTTCGGCTGAAACCGAACGGATGCTCCGCGTGCTTGATTATGCCGTTCTTGTAATCAGCGGTACGGAACCGATCCAATCACACACCGTGACCCTGTGGAAGCTTTTGAAGGAATACAACATTCCCACATTTCTTTTTGTTACCAAAATGGATTATTCCCGGATGTCAAAAAGTGAGATTTTGCAGATCATCCGCCGGGAATTGAAAGAAGAAATCCTGGATTTTACCACCGAAAATCAAGAGGAGATTTTTGAAGCTGCCGCCACTTGCAGCGAGGAACTGCTGGAAAAGTACCTGAACAACGGTTCCTTGAACCATTCAGATTTAGCTCAGCTGATTTTCAACCGTCAAATTTTTCCCTGCTACTTTGGTTCCGGCCTGAAAATGGAAGGAATTGAAGCATTTTTACAGGGACTTGAAGCCTATACGCTGTCCGGAAAATATCCATCCTCATTCGGAGCGAAGGTTTTCAAAATTACCCATGACACAAACGGTGCCAAGCTGACACATCTGAAGGTGACAGGCGGAACCCTGCGGGTGAAAGACAGTATTACATACCTTGACAAAGAAGAGAAAGTCAACGAAATCCGCCTGTATTCGGGCGCAAAATATGTTACAGCCGAAGAAGTGCAGGCCGGCAGTATCTGCGTTATTACCGGATTAACGCATACGGTAAACGGTATGGGACTCGGTGCAGAAGAATCTGACGGTGCCATGTTCACACAGCCGCTGATGAAATACCGCATTTGCCTGCCGCAGGGCACAAATGTGCAAAGCTTCCTGCCGAAGCTGAAAAAACTGGAGGAGGAAGATCCGCAGCTCCAGGTTTCCTGGAACAGTCATTTGCAGGAAATCTATGTCGGCTTAATGGGGGATATTCAAGCGGAAATTCTGACGAGTATGATCGAAGAACGCTTTGGTCTTACCGTTACAGTAGACAGCGGCAGAGTTCTTTATAAAGAAACGATTGAAGATACCGTGGAAGGCGTTGGTCATTATGAACCGCTTCGCCACTACGCCGAAGTTCATTTGATATTAGAACCGCTGCCTCGCGGAAGCGGTCTGGTATTCCGAACAAAATGCAGTGAAGACATATTGGATCGAAACTGGCAGCGACTGATTTTGGAACACTTGCAGGAAAAACAGCACCTTGGTGTTTTGACCGGCTCACCGATTACCGACATGAAAATTACTTTAGCAGCAGGGCGTGCGCACCTCAAGCACACGGAGGGCGGCGATTTTCGTCAATCGACCTACCGGGCGGTTCGTCACGGTCTGATGCAGGCAAAATCAGTCCTTTTAGAACCCTATTATCGTTTTCGGCTTGAAATTCCCGGTGAATATATCGGAAGAGCCATCACCGATCTCCGTATGCGCCACGGTACCGTATCGCAACCCGAAGATGTAAACGGCAATATGGTGCTGACCGGTCGTGTGCCTGTTATAACGGTGAATCGTTATGCAAGTGAGGTTTCTGCCTATTCCGGTGGTCGGGGACGGATTTTTTTCACTTTTGACGGCTACGATATTTGCCACAATCCCGACGAGGTAATTATGGAGTACGCCTATCAGCCCGAAGCGGATTTGGATAATCCACCAGATTCCGTGTTTTGCTCACACGGTGCCGGGTTTGTCGTGAAATGGGATCAGGTGAAAGACTATATGCACATTGACAGCTGCCTGTCAAGCCGCCGACAGGCGATTGAACCGGTGCTGAATCAGCGCAATTTTCATTTGGATGACAAAGAACTGGAAGCCATTATGACAAAGGAGTTCGGACCGGCAAAGCTGACCTCGAATCTGTACCGTCCGGCATCAAAGCCGGCTGCGGAAAAGCCGGTCAACCGAAACGGTGAAAAACCACGGAAAAAATATCTGATCATTGACGGCTACAATGTCATTTTTGCGTGGAGCGATTTGAAAAAGCTGGCGCAAACCGACTTGGATTTAGCCCGTGAAACCCTTATTCATGTTTTGAGCAACTATAAAGCTTTCACGCAAACCGAATTGGTGCTTGTGTTTGATGCCTACCGTGTTGCCGGCAATGCCGGAAGCCGACAGGATCACAACAACATCCATGTTGTCTACACAAAAGAGCATGAAACAGGGGATGCCTACATTGAAAAGCTGGTTTCGGAAATCGGCAAAAATTACAATGTGCGTGTCGTAACCTCGGACGGCTTGATTCAGCTTTCTGCTGCTCGGTTCGGTGTGCTGCGTGTTTCGGCAAGCGAATTTGAACGGGAAGTGGATTCCGTCCACGAAAAAATCACCGAATATATCGAAAAGATGAAAATGCAGAAAAAAACCACGATCGGCGAAGGTGCAAAAAGAAAAAAGAGATAAAATCTGTGATAATTATATGCCCTGCGAAAATCATCTGACTTTCGCAGGGCATATAAATTATTGCAATTACAGCATATCTTTCATGGAGTACAAGCCGGGGTTTTGCTCCTTCAAAAACAAAGCAGCATTGATGGCACCGGTCGCAAAAACGGATTTTGAACGAGCACTGTGTTTAATGGAAAGAATTTCATCATTTCCGGCAAACATTACTTCATGCTCTCCCACAATCGTACCGCCGCGAATGGAGTGAATGCCGATTTCGTTCGCCGTGCGTTTTTCACGCTTAGCGTGACGGTTGTATTCATAAACCGGGCGGTAAGACAAGCCCTCACTCACGGAATTTGCCAGCAGCAAGGCAGTGCCGCTCGGCGCATCGATTTTTTTATTGTGATGTGCTTCGACGATTTCAACATCAAAATCATTGCCGAGCACTTCTGCTGCCTTTTTACACAATTCGCTGAGCAAATTGACACCGAGTGACATATTTGCCGTGAAAAAAACAGGAATCTGCGATGCCGCCAAGTGCAGGGAATTGATTTGTTCCTCATTCAAACCGGTGGTAGCCACCACGATCGGCTTTTTCTTTTGCAGCGCATAACGCAAAACACCGCTTAAAGCAGACGGATGTGAAAAATCAACGATCACATCGACCGTTTCATTGATATCATCGGCATTACCGAATACGGGAAATGAATCGTTCGGCAGCGTGTTAATATCCAGACCGGCGGAAATCCGGCAATCCTCACGCTCAGCAACCCGTGCCGCAATAACCTTGCCCATGGCACCGTTGCAGCCACTGAGAAGTATGTTTGTCATAGTGATGACTTCCTTTCACATAAAACGGGGCGGCTCACAAAAGCCGCCCGTTTTGTTTATTTTATCAATCCGTGGCGTTGGAGTGTTGCACGCAGTACAGCACGCTTGGCTTCGCTCATCGGAGCAAGCGGTAAACGAACCTCGCCGACATCCCAGCCCATCATCGCCAAAGCTTCTTTGACGGGAATCGGGTTAACATCAATAAACAAGTCATTGCACAGGTCAAGGTATTCCAGCTGCAACGCAAGACTCTCTTTATATTTACCTTCTAAATAGAGTGTGGGAATATCATGTGCAACCTTCGGAGCAACATTTGACAGCACGGAAATAACACCCTTGCCGCCAAGGGACATGATCGCCGTAATTTCATCGTCATTGCCCGAGTAGATGTCTAAATCATCCCCGCACAGAGCGGCAATTTTTGCGATCGAAGAAATATTCCCGCTTGCTTCTTTTATAGCAACTATAT
>JAZUJI010000022.1:0-3455 GCA_045642685.1 Acutalibacteraceae bacterium
TGAGGCAGCTCAGAAGGTTGTAAAGACTGCCGACAATACAATGGAACTTGCGGTATCATCTGTAGGTAAAGTTTGAAAATAGAGTTTGAAAATAGAGTTTGAAAATAAATTTTCAAACCTCTGGAGATTGGTGCAAAGAGCGCACCAATCTAAACCATTAGCTAATCGCTTCGCTCTTAGCATGGAGGGCGAAGTTTGAAATTAAAATTTCAAACCTCTGGGAATTGGTGTAGAGAGCACACCAATTCAGTCCATCAGATGCTCGCTGCGCTCTCATCATTAGGACGAAGTTTGAAAATAAATTTTCAAACCTCTGGAGCTTGGTGCAAAGAGCGCACCAAGCTAAACCATTAGCTAATCGCTTCGCTCTTAGCATGGAGGTTGAAAAATGCGGACTGTACTTGTTGCAGTGACACTTTTGATTTTTCTGATAGTGACATTGCCGTTATATTTGATTTTTACGCTTATCGGTTTGATAAACAGGCGTGCCTGTGCAAAGGCCTCGCAGGCCGTCATTTCGGTTGGATTTAAGCTTCTGATGTTTGAAGCGGGGGCTAAGATTACCGTACTCGGAAGGGAAAATGTCCCGGGGGACCGTGCCGTGATGTATGCATCAAATCACAGAAGCTATGCCGACATAACTCTCGGCTACACAACCGTTCTCGGAGTGACGGGATTCATCTCGAAAATGGAGGTTAAGAAAATACCGATCCTGTCCTGGTGGATGAAGAATATGACCTGTCTTTTCCTTGACAGAAACGATCCGCGTCAGGGACTGAAGACAATTCTTAAGGCGGTTGAAAACGTTAAAGACGGTTATTCGGTTTTCATTATGCCGGAGGGCACAAGAAACCATGAAAAGGAGATGCTTCCTTTTAAGGATGGCAGTTTCAAGGTTGCCGAGAAATCGGGCTGTCCGATTATCCCCGTGGCAATTTCAAATTCAGACGGGCTTTATGAGCTGCATAAGCCGTGGATTCACAGTGCAAAGGTTGTCATACATTACGGTGAACCGATTGAGACCGCCGATATGTCGCGTGAGGATAAAAAGGGTCTTGCCGCAAAGGTCAGAGGTGTTATTGCGGATATGATGGAGGAAGATAAAAAGTATCTTTAAAATCATTGATTTTTTGAGCAAATGATGTTATTATTCTGATTGTTGTGCCGCATGTCAGCGGTACCCTAAAGAAATTACGCAATTAGCTAATCGCTTCGCTCTTAGCATGGAGGTTAAATATGAATACAGGTTTACTTGTTACACTCATTATAATAGGTGTGCTGATTGTCGGCATTATCGTTCTTTATTTTGTCGGCAGAAAAATGCAGAAAAAGCAGGAAGCAAACGAGGAGCAGATGAAAGCCGGGGCTCAGCTGGTTTCAATGCTTGTACTTGAAAAAAAGCGTGTAAGACTTAAGGATGCCGGTTTCCCGCAGATGGTTGTTGATGCGACACCCAAGTACCTCAGACGTTCAAAGGTACCGGCTGTCAAAGTTAAGATCGGTCCCAAGGTTCTCACGATGATGTGCGACGAAAAGGCATTCGGAATCATTCCCGAAAAGCGTGAAGTAAAATGTACCGTAAACGGTATCTACATCATGGAAGCAAAGAGTGCCCGCGGCGGACTTCTTCCTCCGCCCGCAAAGAAGACTTTCTCGATGAAGCTTAAGGATAAGATGGCATCACTCAAGGAAAAAACAAAAGATGACGGACAGAGCTCAAAGAAGGATAAAAAGTCAAAGAAATCAGACGAAAAAACCAAATAATAAATGACAGGCAGCCACATTACGGACAAAACGTGATGCGGCTGTTTTTTTACCTTTCCTTTGTTTGACAAACATGGCAAATCCCCTGCGGTTGTGCAAGCACTGTATGAGGGTCTTTGTTGCCAGCCGTCCAAGTGCGGTTTTCTGCAGCCCGCAGTGCAAAAACAAGCACAATGTTTACAAGAGCCGTGCGAAAAACAAAGATCAGGACTAACGATAAAATTGAAAAAATTACAAATTCGACTTTACATTCATGCTAATATGGATTACAATATTAGCGTGAAAGGAAGTTTGCTATGAACCGATTTGATGAATTGGAAAAAATGGCAAAAGAAAACGGCGGCGTTCTGCTTACAAGCGCCATCGTTGCAGCAGGCATTTCCAAACCAACGCTGGCTGATTTTGTCAAAAAAAATGAATATGAACGAGTAGGACGGGGCGTATACTGCTCGCAGGAGTGCTGGAGAGATGATCTGTATTTACTTCAACTGCGCTGTCCCAAGACTGTGTTTTCGCATGAAACAGCATTGTTTCTGCTTGATATGACAGACCAGGAGCCGTTTCAATATTCTGTGACAGCAAAAAACGGCTACAATCCGTCTCACCTTTCTACGGACGGAGTCAAGGTATTTACAGTGAAAAAGGAACTTTTTGATCTCGGAATGACAGAGGCACTGACACCGTTCGGCCATAAGGTTATTCTCTATGGCCCGGAAAGAACCGTGTGCGATATGATCCGCAGCCGCAGTGAGATGGAAATCCAATCCGTGCAGGATGCGCTCAAAAGGTATTCCCGGCGAAAGGATAAAAACCTGCACAAGCTTATGGAATACGCAAATCTGTTTCATGTTGATAAACGCCTGAATCAGTATCTGGAGGTGCTTTTATGATTCATACTTCAAGACAGTTGAAAGATCTTGTACGGAATCTTTCAAAAGAAACCGGAATAGAAGCCCACGTTCTGATTCGGAAATTCATCATGGAACGCTTCCTTGAACGTACCTCTCTGTCAAAATATCGGGATCAGTTTGTCCTGAAAGGCGGGCTTCTTGTGTCCGCATTTGCCGGAACGGAAGTCCGCGCAACGATGGACATTGATACCACAATCAGAGGGCTTCCCGTTACCGAAGAAGATATGACTCGTATTATCAGCGAAATCTGCGATGTAGAGCTGAATGACAACATCACGTTCAAAATAAAAAGCGTATCCGCAATCATGGATGAAGCCGAATACAGCGGACTCCGTTTTGCTATGGAGGCATATCTGGACGGCTCCGTAACTCCGCTGAAAATCGACGTTTCCACCGGAGACGCGATCACGCCGCGGGAGATTCTGTATTCGTACAAGCTGATGTTCGAGGATCGGTCGATCCCCATTATGACTTATCCCATCGAAACAGTCCTGGCAGAAAAACTTGAAACCTTGATTGCAAGGTCTGTTACCAATACCCGTATGCGTGACTTTTACGACATTCATGTTTTGCTGAAATCCAAAAAACAGGAAATAGACTATGCGACGCTTCAAAAGGCGTTGTCTGCTACATCCGGCAAAAGAGAATCCACGGAGCTGATGAAGGAAGCGGAAAGTGTTCTTGTTACGCTGAAAGACAGTTCCCTGATGCAAGACCTATGGAAAAGCTATCAGCGAAAATTTCCATATGCTGCCGATTATTCATGGGATGATGTTATGT
>JAZUJI010000023.1:0-7034 GCA_045642685.1 Acutalibacteraceae bacterium
ACATGGCTACGATCCGACTTCGACCAAAATTTATGTGAACTACACGGGCGAAACGGTCAGCATCAGCGGCGTAAAAGTGGAACCGATGAGCTGTTTCCGTGTAAACTAAAAGTAAACAATTCGTAAAACTATTTACAACGCCGGTAATATATATTAAAATATACAGGATATTGACCGAAAGGGTGACAAAACATGGAAACCGTTTACAAAAGAATCCTGCTCAAGGTCAGCGGTGAGGTGCTCGCCGGTGAAGCCGGTCACGGCATCAACGCCGAAACGACCATGGGTGTTTGCAAGGTGATAAAAGAATGTCTGGCGTTAGGTGTTCAGGTCGGTGTGGTCGTCGGCGGCGGCAATTTCTGGCGGGGTCGTTCCAGTGAGGGAATGGATCGCACCCGTGCAGACCATATCGGGATGCTTGCCACGGTGATGAATGCATTGGCTTTGGGCGATTCGCTTCGCCAGCTCGGCGTTGATGCCAGGGTGATGTCCTCAATCGATATTCCCAGCATTTGCGAGCCTTTCAACAAAGATAAAGCGGTTCGCCACCTTGAAAAGGGCAGAGTCGTTATTTTCGGCGGCGGAACGGGCTGCCCGTTTTTCTCAACCGACACAACCGGTGCGCTGCGTGCGGCGGAAATCGGTGCCGATGTTTTCTTTAAGGCATCCAATGTCGATGGAGTTTACGATAAAGACCCGAACAAGTTTGCCGATGCCGTCAAATATGATGAGCTGACCCACACCGAGATCCTTGCCAAAGGGCTGAAAGTGATGGACAGCACCGCTGCTTCCCTTTGCCGTGAAAACGGTATCGTTATCCATGTATTTAACCTTTGCAGCCCCGAAAATGTGCTCAAGGCTGTAAAGGGTGAAAAAATCGGAACCATCGTGAAAGAATAAATAAAGAGGAGATTGAACAATGGAAACTGTTTTTAATTATGCTGACGAGAAAATGACCAAAACCATTCAGGCACTTAAAAGTGAGTTTGCCTCCATTCGTGCCGGCCGTGCCAACGCTTCGGTGCTGGATCGTATCCGTGTGGATTATTACGGCACGCCGACTCCGATCAATCAGCTTGCTGCCGTTTCCGTGGCAGAAGCCAGGATCCTCTGTATTCAACCCTGGGATGCCAGCATCCTGCACGGTATCGAAAAAGCGATCCAGACCTCAGACCTCGGCATCAATCCGCAGAATGACGGGCGTGTGATTCGCTTGACTTTCCCGCCGCTGACCGAAGAAAAGCGCCGTGAGATCGTTAAAACCATTCATGCAACAGCTGAGGAATCCAAGGTCGCCATTCGTTCCATTCGCCGTGACTGTATTGAAAAGCTCAAGAAGATGGAAAAGGCTTCCGAGATCACCGAGGATGATTTGAAGGATGCCGAAAAGCAGATGCAGGATAAGACCGACAAATTCGTAAAAGATATTGATGCCATTTCGGCTGAGAAAGAAAAAGAAATCATGGAGATCTGACCATGGCAAACGAGTTACCGCTGCACATCGGTTTTATTATGGACGGAAACGGCCGCTGGGCAACCGCACGCGGGCTGAACCGTTCCGAAGGTCATGTTGCCGGTGCCAATGCGTTTCGCCGCATTTGTGAATACGGCTGTGATTTGGGGATCAAAAGCATGACCTTCTATGCGTTTTCCACCGAAAACTGGAAGCGCCCTCCGGCGGAGGTTGCCGCCATTATGAATATTTTCCGGGATTACCTGAAGGAAGCGCAGGAGCGCAAAAAGGAAAATGCGCTCAAGGGGATGCATATGCATTATATGGGCGGCCGTGACGGTGTGCCGGAGGATATTCTGGATTTATTTGATACCGCAGAGAATGAGTCGATCAATGCCAAGCGCACCACGGTGAACATTGCCGTAAATTACGGCGGCAGAGCAGAAATTGTGCACAGTGTGCAAAAAATCGCCGAGCGTGTTCAAAGCGGTGAGCTTTCCGTTCACGATATTGACGAAGCGCTGATTGGTCAGGGACTTTACACAGCCGGTCAGCCGGATCCGGACATTATCGTCCGTCCAGGCGGAGAATACCGTTTATCAAATTTTATGATTTGGCAGGCTGCCTATTCCGAATTCTGGTACACCGACAAGCTGTGGCCTGACTTTACGGAAGCAGATCTTGACAAAATCCTTGAAGACTATTCCAAGCGTCACAGAAGATTCGGTGGCGTGTGACATAAGGAGAAAGTTCATGAAAACTCGTGTAATCAGCGGGATCATCGGGGGATTGGTCGGAATTGCCGTTGTCATCTTTACCTTTTCTCCCTACCTTGATGTGATGTGCTTCGGCTTGAGCCTGATGTCGGTTTATGAGCTGATGAAGGTGTTCGGCGTAAAGAACAAAGCCATGTATGTGCTTTCGCTGGCGTTTTCCGCACTTGTGATCGTGCAGGGCGGATACGGCGAAAAAATCGGGATTTCGTTCCCGGTCGGAGCGGTGGTCACGGCTTATGTGCTTGCCATGCTGATTCTGATGCTGGCAGACTATGAGCATATCACCTTTGAGCAGGCAGGGCTGTCCATGGTGGTTTCGTTTTTGCTTCCCTCGGCGCTGACCTGTTTTTTGAAAATTCGCAAACTGACCGGTGAATTTGCCAACATCAGCCGCGGCCATTGCCGCTTTTTGGTTTGGTTCTGCCTGGCAAGTGCCGTTTTTACCGATACCTTTGCCTATTTCAGCGGTGTAAAACTCGGTAAGCACAAGCTTTGCCCGAAAATCAGTCCGAAGAAAACGGTCGAGGGTGCTGTCGGCGGCATTTTGGGTACGCTCGTTATCAACCTTGCGTCACTTGCCATTTGCAACGCCTGGGTGTTTCATCGTGCTATTCCGATTCCGCTGTGGGTCATGGCGATCTTCTCGGTCGTGCTTTCCGTGATCAGTATGCTCGGTGATTTGTCCGCTTCCACCATTAAACGCAACTTCGGCATCAAGGATTTCGGAAATATTATTCCCGGGCACGGCGGAATTATGGACAGAATGGACAGCATAAGCTTTGTAGCACCGGTCGTTTATTTTACGACCGTGATTTTGGTAAAAGCATTCGGTTAAGAAAGATCGTGAGCAGCTTGCAAGACAAAAAATTGATTATTCTCGGTTCGACCGGCTCTATCGGTGTTCAGGCGCTGGATGTGGCTCGGCTGCACCGATATGAAATTATCGCTTTGACCGCTGACCGCAATGTTGAGCGGATGGAAGAACAAATCCGGGCGTTTTGCCCCCGATACGCCGCTATGGCAGATGAACAGGCGGCGGCTGATCTGAGAGTGCGTGTTGCCGACACGGCGACCGAAGTGCTTTCGGGCGGTGAAGGCGTCAAAACTTGTGCCGGAATATGTCCGGAGGCGATCGTGCTCAACAGCATTGTCGGCATGGCAGGTTTGGAGCCGACGCTGGCAGCCATCGAATCGGGCAGCAAAATTGCCCTCGCCAACAAGGAAACGCTTGTAGCAGGCGGAAAGCTTGTTTTTGAAAAATCCCGGGAAAAAGGTGTGGAGATTCTCCCGGTGGACAGCGAACATTCCGCAATCTTTCAGGCTTTGCAGGGCATGAACGACAAAAAAGAGCTGAATCGCCTGATTTTGACCGCTTCGGGCGGCCCGTTCTTCGGTAAGACCAAAGAGGAATTGAAGAATGTTACGCTTGCGCAGGCGCTGAAGCATCCGAATTGGAGCATGGGCGCAAAGATCACCGTGGATTCGGCTACTATGATGAACAAGGGCTTGGAACTGATCGAAGCGGTTTGGCTGTTTGATATGCCGCCCGAAAAGGTAGATATCGTAGTTCACCGTCAAAGTATCGTTCACTCATTGATTGAGTATGTTGACCATTCGGTCATCGCTCAGTTGGGCGTGCCCGATATGCGTATCCCGATCCAGTATGCGCTGACTTATCCGCAGCGGTTCGTGTCCCCGGTGGAACAGCTTCGTCTGGAGCAGTGGAAAACGCTTACCTTCGATGAGCCGGATTATGAAACCTTTGCCTGCATCAACCTTTGCCGGAAGGCGATTCAGCTGGGTGGTCTTTACCCGGCGGCGGCAAATTCCGCCAACGAAATGGCGAATGAATTGTTCCGCAGTGGTAAAATCAACTTTTTGGATATTCCCCGCATGGTGTCCCTTGTGTTGGATGAAACCGAAAAGAAAACGGATTATCGGTTGGAGGATGTTCTCGCCGTTGACCGGTGGGCAAGGGATTTTGTACGCAGTCATTTATAATTTGGAGGGAAGAAGCTTGTCACTTGCGACCTTGGCAGGTATATGGGGGAAGGCATGGCCGATTCTGTTGGCAATTCTCTTTTTTGGCTTTATTATCTTTTCGCATGAGTTGGGGCATTTTACCGTTGCCCGCATTTTCAAGGTGAAAATCAACGAATTTTCCATCGGAATGGGACCGGCTCTTTTCAAGAAAAAAGGCAAAGAAACGCTTTATTCGCTGCGTCTGCTTCCGTTTGGCGGTTATGTCAAAATGGAGGGTGAGGATGAAGAAAGCGAGGATGAGCAAGCCTTTTGCAATAAAAAAATCTGGCAGCGGTTTTTGATCGTTGCAGCCGGTGCCGTCATCAATATTCTGCTCGGTGCGCTGCTGCTCGGTATACTGATTGCCGGCCAGAATTTGGTCGGCACGACAACGATCCACAGCTTTCATGAGGATTCTCTGCTTCAGCAAAGCGAATTAAAACCCGGCGACCGGTTGATCAAAATTGACGGACACCGTGTTTTTTCCGATATGGATATTTCCTTTTTGCTTGCCCGTGATGATGATTCCGTTATGGATCTGGTCGTAAAACGGGACGGAAAGGTGAAGGAGCTGAAGCAGGTTGCTTTTACAACCGCCGAAACCAAGGATGGCAAGCGGCAGTTGGTTTATGATATGGTAATTCTCGGCGAGGAAAAGAATGTGCTGAATGTGACCGCCAACGCATTCCGGCAAACCGCTTCGGTGGTTCGTCTGGTCTGGCTGAGCCTGCTCGACATTGTAACCGGAAAGTACGGCTTAAATGAAATTTCGGGGCCGATCGGCACCGTGGGCTACATTGCTCAGGCAACGGAGGAGTCTGCTTCTTCCGCAAACCTTGCCTTTCTATTCAACATCATGGCGTTTATCACCATCAACATCGGCGTGTTCAATTTGCTTCCGCTTCCCGCTCTTGACGGTGGCAGGCTGTTTTTCATGCTGATTGAAGCGGTTTTCCGCAAGCCGGTTCCGGCAAAATACGAGAACCTGGTACACGCCGTCGGGTTGATGATCCTACTGTTGTTTATGGTAGTTGTTGCATTTAGCGATATTTATAAACTGATAAAAGGATGACCGGAAAAATGGAGCGCAGAAACGCAAAACGAATCAAAATCGGCGGCTTGTATATCGGTTCAAACGAGCCGATTGCCGTTCAGTCCATGCTTAACCGCCGCTCGGATGATTTTGAAGGCAGTGTGGCGCAGGCGAAGCAGCTTGAACAGGCTGGTTGTGATTTGATTCGTGCCGCTGTTCCGAACATGGAAGCGGTGAAGCTGATCGACCGGCTGAAAAATGCCGTTAAAGTACCCATTGTTGCCGATATCCATTTTGATTACCGTTTGGCGCTGGAATGTGTGGCAGCCGGTGTCGATAAGATCCGTATCAATCCCGGCAACATCGGTTCAAAGGATCGTGTGAAGGCGGTTGCCAATGCCTGTGCCCATGCCGGTGTGCCGATTCGTATCGGGGTCAACTCCGGCTCGGTTGAAAAACAGCTGCTTGAAAAATACGGCGGACCGACTCCGCAGGCGATGGCGGAAAGTGCCATGAATCACGCAAGGCTGCTGGAGGAAAACGATTTTTCCGATATCGTGATTTCCATTAAATCCTCCGATGTGCAGAATACGATCGCCGCTTACGAAACCGTGGCGCAGATGTGCGATTATCCGCTGCATCTGGGTGTGACGGAGGCAGGTACAAAGCATATGGGTATCATTAAATCCGCCGCAGGTATCGGCTCTCTGCTGGCGCACGGCATCGGTGATACCATTCGTGTTTCGCTGACCGATGAGCCTGTCGAAGAAGTAAAAGCAGGTATTGATATTCTTAAAGCACTGAATCTGAAAAAGGATTGTGTTGAGATCGTTTCCTGTCCGACCTGCGGACGGACCCGGATCGACATGATTTCCATTGCACAGCAGGTGACGGAACGGCTGCGTGACTGCCGGAAACCGCTCAAGGTCGCAGTAATGGGCTGTGCTGTGAACGGACCGGGAGAAGCCCGGGAGGCCGATATCGGCATTGCCGGCGGCGACGGGTGTGGTATCCTGTTCAAAAAAGGGGAAATTATCCGCAAGGTGAAAGAAGAAAACCTTGTGGAGGAATTGTTAAAAGAAATTGATTTGATGTAATAAGTGAGGACGCTTTCATGACCGGCGAACAGTTTTTTGATTTGCTCACACCGATGATCGGTGCCGGGATCACAACTCAATACCGTACCGCCGATGTTGTTGAAATGGCGATTGATCCGAACGAGCGTGAAATGACGGTTAAGGCGGCGTTCCCCGGCGAAGCGGTCGAGGATTTTGATTCTTCTGTGTTGGAGGAAGCTCTCAAAAAAGCCCTGCGTCTGAACCGTGTTGCCTGTTCGGCTGTTTTTGCGGGGGCTGCAAAAGAGACAGAAGAAAAGACGGCTGCTGACCGGTCAGACATTGTAATTGATGTGGAACGGGTCGCTTCCGAGCTGAAAAAGCGTATACCGCCCGCAAACGGTTTTATGAGCGGTGCAAGGGTGGAAACGGACGGTACGGTTTGCCGCTTTTTTGTTTCCGGTGCCGGTGCTGCGATCCTTAAGCCGTTCGGTGCGGAAAAAGAGCTTGCTTCCATTCTCAACGAGCTGTATCAGTTAAATGTTACAGTTTCACTTGAAGTGAACGAAGCGGAAAAGGCAATCAATATTGCCGAAATGCAGCGCAAGGTGGACGAAACCAAGGAACAGCAGGACAAGCCCGTTCTCGAAAAAAAGCTGGAGCGCAGCTTTGAGGATTTACCAATTTGTGTGAAA
>JAZUJI010000024.1:0-3419 GCA_045642685.1 Acutalibacteraceae bacterium
ACATCTTCCTCGGACAATACGGTTGTATACAAGGGCATTGCAATGCTGAAAACCAAAACCGCACACATCATGACAGAAAAAATTCTTCTCAGCATTTTTTTGCTTCTCCGCACAGCAATATTCCCTCCTTTTCGGTTAAAACTTTCTTATATCAAAATTATACTGCAGCAAGACTTATTTTGTCAAGGTTATTCGCATACAGACTCCGAAAAATATTTCTCAATATTTTTACGCTTTTTTGTGTGAATCAATTTTTGCTTTTCTGCTGTTCGGGAATGAACCCGGCGTGGACTTTACTTTTTTCTAATATCGCAATCATACGGGAATGTCAGCATTCAGAATTTGAATCAAAATTTTAGTACATTATACTGCATATATTTTCTGATTTGGTATAAAAAAGCAAAGCCGAATTCGTATTTTTTGCAAACAGAATATTGACACCGTGTATGAAAGAGTATATGATTGTGCCAATACAGACGAGGAGGAGTATAATTTGAAAAGACTACTCAGAAAGATTCTGAGCGTAGTGATGGTGCTGATCCTGCTCATCGGTGCGGTGACGATCACCGCATACGCAGAGGATAAGAATGAGCTGAGCATTATGTTTATCCATGACAGTCACGATTATCTTTACCCGACCACTACGATCGAGAACGGCGCAATGATTGAGCACGGCGGTGCCGCAAGGCTTGCAGCTGTGATCAAGGAAAACGCAGATGAAAACACGATTTTTCTTGATGGCGGCGATTTCTCAATGGGCACGCTTTATCAGGCAGCGTACAGCACCGACGCATATGAATTGAGAAACCTCGGGATCTGCGGGTGTGATGTGACGACATTCGGCAACCATGAATTTGATTACGGCGCAAAGGGTGCCGCCCAAATGCTCAGAGCCGCTGTCGCTTCAGGCGATAAGCTGCCGCAGATCGTTCAGTCCAATATTGATTTGTCGGGTAAGCTTACCGAAGAGCAGGCGGATTTCAAAAAAGCGTGCGAAGAATACGGTGTAAAGGAAAACACGATCCTTGAATGTGCCGGCCATAAAATCGGCATTTTCGGTCTTGTCGGAATCAGCTGTATCGCCTGTATCCAGACGGATCTCGATTATGTGAATTATATCAAGTCGGCAAAAGAACAGGTCAAAAAGCTCCGTGAAAAGGGCTGCGACATCATTATTGCTCTTTCACACTCCGGCACAGACGGTGACGGCAAAAACGGTGAAGATATTGACCTTGCAAAGAAAGTGTCCGGTATTGATGTTATCATCAGCGGTCATACCCACACCGTATACGAAACCCCGATCCGGATAAAGGATACCCTCATTGTTTCATGCGGTGAATATTTGAAAAATGTCGGAAAGCTCACCGTTTCGCTCGAAAACGGTAAGATCCAGACCAAGGATTATCAGCTTATTCCGCTTAATTCATCCGTTAAGGAAGATGAGGAAACAAAGGCTCGTTTTGAGAAATACAAAGAGAATATCAACCATACCTACCTGAAAGACAGCGAGCCGTTTGACAAGGTGATCGCCCACAGTAATTTTGATTTCATCGGACTGGATGAAATGTATAACACACATCAGGAATACCCGCTGGGCGATTTGATTGCGGACTCGTACATCTACGAAGCGGAGAAAAACGGAATAACGGATATCGATGTTGCGCTTGTCGGTCTCGGAACAGTCAGAAGCTCGTTCAAGAAAGGCGATATTACCGTTGCCGATGCGTTTGAAGTGTGTTCGCTCGGTGTCGGAGCAGACGGCTCTGCGGGTCATCCGCTCGTTGCCGCCTATATCAGAGGGCGTGATTTGAAGCTTCTGGTTGAGCTGGATGCTTCTCTCGGGGAGCTTGTCAGCTCGATCAAGATGAGCTATTCCGGTTTGAATTACACCTTTAATACAAAGCGGCTTATTCTGAACCGAGTCACCGAATCGGGGCTGGATCGAGGAACGGGACAGCTTGAAAAAATCGAGAACAACAAGCTTTATAAGGTCGTAGCCAATATGTACGCATTGAATATGCTGGATATGGTGAACGGTCTGACGAAAGGCATTATTTCGATTGCGCCGAGGGATAAAGACGGCAATAAGGTAACGGATTTTTATTCCATAAGCCTTAAAGACAAAAGCGGAAATGAAATCAAAGAATGGGTCGCATTCAGGGATTATCTCAAAAGCTTCGAGGTCGGGTCAAGCGGTTACCCCGAGATTCCCGCTTCCTATGCGGCTGCTCAGAACCGAAAGGTGAAAATCAGCCACGGCGTATGGGAAGACATTGACTTCGGTAATCTGGCAATCAAGTTTGTTCCGGTCATTAAAGCTTTTGCCAACCTTGTTTTTTCTTTCACGGTCACATTTGCAAAATTTCTAATCAACCTTTCAAAAGCATAAGAAGTCCTTTTTCGCTGCTAAACCGGGCTGTGCCGAGCGCACGACCCGGTTGCTTTTTTCCATACATCCGTACACGATGAAAAACGCCGCAATCACCGCAAAAACGGAGATTACAGCGTGAGAATCAGAGCTTTTCGACAATTTCGGGGTGCTGTGTCAGGTCAAGACGCCTGTAACCATCCTGCGCATCGAAGTACCAGACACGGGCATCGGGGGAATCGCCGGCGGCTATCAGGGAGCACTTCCCGTCAATGAAAGCAACGGCGGCATCGTTTTCGCAGCAAATCGAAGAAACGGTTCGGGTGGAAGCAACCTCGTTGAACGACTGCCAATTCCGGTTTTCGTAGTGCGGAACATTGCAATAGGGAATCAGCCCCAGACAATCCACAAACATAAATTCGCCCTCGGGACCGCAGTCGTCATAGCCCTCTTTGAACCAGCACATACTGCCTGAGGAAGTTCCGAACAGTACCTTGTCAGCTTCATAAGCCTCTTTCAGATATTTATCGGTGCCGGTTTTTTTCCATTTATCCATTACATATTTCAGATTACCGCCCGGCACATGGATGATGTCGGCGTTTCGTATCATTTTTGCAATCAGCTCTTCGGTCATGTAGGCGTGCGTCACATAAAGCACATCCACATCACAGCCGAGCCTGGAAAACAGCGAAATGAACGAAGTATCCGCACTGTCGTAGCAGGTGGTCGGAATGTGGAGCACATTCGGATGCTCCTTTCCGGAAAGTTTCATGATTTCTCGGGCGAGATTCAGCCGGTCCTGTCCGCCGAATCCACCGCCGATTCCGATGATTTTACCCATATTTTACCTCCATAACGGTATAATTATTCAAAAACAGCAAAAGCTTTTATTGCTGTAAAAAACAGCTTCAACGCATTGTAGATACTCGGAGATGCTTTCAGGATATCCCACAGGCGTTCCGTGTCACTGCCGTAATTTTTGACGCCGGTCAGTTTGCTGTTGACCACATCGTTCTGCAAAAACTGGGGATACTGCGGCAAATCGAAAACA
>JAZUJI010000025.1:0-20188 GCA_045642685.1 Acutalibacteraceae bacterium
TCCTCCGAGCTGCGCCGCCGCCAGAACAAGAGTTGCCGCCGCAAACCGGGCAAAAGAAAGCCCGCCAACCGACAAAAACTCGACCGAGCTTAACAGCGCACACCCGAAATACAGCAAGCCTGCCTGTGCATTGTCTGACAAAACACGGTGTTCCCGTATGGCAGGGAACGCCTCCACCGCAGCGCAAAAGAAATAGGTGCTTCCGCCGCCGAGCAGAGCTTCGCAAAAGCTGATGACCACGCCGTCAACCGAAAAGCCCTGTGCCGCCATGACCGCTGTGCCGGTGAGCAGCAGGCTCAGAAACGCCGTGAGGCTGCGTGCCCATGCCGGCTGACGCACAAATGACGCCTTGCTCAGCAATGTGTTCACAAAGCACACCACCGCCAGAGCCGCCGTTTTCTGCACCGCCGAAATGCCGCCCAAACGCAAAAAGCTGCCCAGACAGCCACCCAGCAGCAGCGACGGCACCAAACGATAATCACACGCCGCCGCCAGCGCACAGGCAAACGGTGACACCGTATCAAACAGCACAGCACAGGAGAAGCCGAGCGAAAGCGAAAAATACACCGCCTGCCTGAGTATCAGCCGTTCACTTCCGAGGGTGAACGAAAAAGCTTGTCCGGCTTTTTTTATTTTCTCTGCCATTTTACCGTTTCCAAACCTTCCTTTTGATTTTATGCTCATCATAGCACCGCACTGCTTAAAAAAATGTCACAATCCCGTGGGATTTTTTGAAAAAACATTGGTTTTCGTGACTGAATATGGTACAATAAATCGAATATATCTTGTTGGAGAGAAAAACAATGGAAGAACAAAAGCCGGATCTGATCATCGGGCGCAACGCCGTAGCCGAAGCCCTGCGCAGCGGGCGTGAAATTGACAGCCTGCTCATTGCCCGGGGTGACCGAAGCGGCAGTCTGGGCAAGCTGATTGCCATGAGCCGTGAAAAGGGCATAGTCGTAAAAGAAGTGGATAAAAAGAAGCTGGACTTTATGTGCGGTGACGGCAACCATCAGGGCGTTGCCGCTTTTGCTGCCGCTCACGCATATGCCGATGTTGAGGATATTTTCCGAGCCGCCGAAGAAAAGGGTGAAAAGCCGTTCATCATTGTTTGCGATGAAATCGAAGACCCGCATAATTTGGGTGCCATTATCCGCAGTGCGGATGCTTCCGGTGCGCACGGCGTCATTATCCCGAAACGGCGCAATGCAGGGCTGAGCTATGCCGTGGGCAAAACCTCCGCCGGTGCCATTGAATATGTGCCCGTTGCCCGTGTTGCGAACCTGCCGAGCCTGCTCGATGAGCTGAAAGAGCGCGGGCTTTGGGTCTACGGCGCCGATATGGACGGGCAAAGCTGGCACCAAACCGATTTCAGCGGCGGTGTCGCTTTAGTCATCGGCTCCGAGGGAAAAGGTCTGGGCCGATTGGTGAAAGAAAAATGCGATGTGATCGTTTCCCTGCCGATGAAAGGGCAGGTAAATTCTCTGAATGCATCTGTTGCCGCCGGTATCCTCATGTTTGAAGTGGCAAAACAGAGGCTGTAAGCCGAAAGGAGCTGACAAAATTGGAACTGGATTTTGACCTTTCCTTTGATGAACTGTTAGCGCAGATCCGCAGCGAGCTCCCCGAAGAAAAACCGGTTGTAACAGAAAAAGCCGCTGTGGAGCAACCGACCCCGGCAGCGGAAATAACGGAGCAGGCGGCTGAACCGGTTTTTGTTCAGACGGAACCGGCCGCCGATGAGCAAGCCGAAGCGATGCAGGAACCTGAGCCGGAAGCAGATGAGGAACCGACCCCGGCAACAGAAATAACGGAGCAGGCGGCTGAACCGGTTTTTATTCAGACGGAACCGGCTGCCGACGAGCAAGCCGAAGCGATGCAGGAGACTGAACCGGAAGCGGACGGGCTGTTCGTTTATCACCCTCAGCCTGCTGAAGAAGCGGAGGAAGTATCTGTCCCCGTATTCAAACCGTTCCCCGAAACAACGCTCACCGAACCGGAGAAAATCGAACCGGCTCAGCCAGAGCCGGCAGAAGCAGACCTGCCGGAGTCTGAAGCGAACGAAGGAATCAAAATTTTCGATCCTGCAAAAGCCGTTATCACACCGAAGGCAAGTGAACCGGTGCCGGAGCCGCTGACCGACGCACAACTGAACACGGAAAAAACGCAGCAGATCACCTTCCGTGCCATGAAAAATTCGCCGATGTTTTTTGAACGCTCCGGTGTTGTGGCGGGCAAGAGCAAATTCGGCAGAACCGGCGATTTAAGTGCGATCCCATCCCTCATGGCGGCAGAGGAAGCTTTGACCCATTGGGAGCCGTCGGAGGACGATTCCATCGCCAAGCGTTCTGAGGCAGAGGAAGCCCCGAAGGAAACCCAGATGATCCTGCCCGGCTTTGAAAAGGAGCCGATCAAACGCAATTATATTGACGAAGAGCAGGCAGAGAACGACTTAAAAGAAAACCGCAGCCGAAAGGTGGACAGCTTCCGCTTAGAGGGTGTGGAAGAAAAAGAAAAGCAAATCACCGAAGATATTTTAGATGAACTGACTGAAAACAGCGGCGAAGGCCGCCCGGGCGGCAAGCGGTTTTCCAAAACCAAAGCGAGGCTGCGTGCCAACACCCAGGGGGTCGAGTACAACCGCACGCAGGATAAGCAAAAGATTTACAGCTTCCTGAACCGAAAGCATCTTGCCCATGTGATCGCAACGGCACTTTCCGCCCTTTGCAGCCTCGGTCTGCTCTTCAGCAGTGCCATTCCTGCCACGGCAGATAAAATCGATGCTACCTTTGCGCCCGAGTGGCTGGGCAATATGCCGTCAAGCTACTTCCTTTCACTGCTTTTACTCATACTGTGCACCTTTGCCGGGCTGCCGGTTTATGCGGAAGGCATCACCTGCTTTTTCCGCGGGAACGGCAAGCCGAACGCACGCACCACCGTTTTCGCCGCTCTGGCTGCAAGCTTTATCCAGCTCATTGAGGCAAGTCTCACTTTCAACGGCACAAAAGCACCGTGTTTTGCGCTGCCTGCCGCATTGACCGTGACCCTGTTCGGCATCGGCAGCCTGATCTCTCTTTCCACCATCGGCAAAAATTTTGTCTTTTTATCCCGGCTGGATCGGCACGAGCTTTTCGCAGCCGACACCATTAAGAACACCGCCGACATCAAACGCTTAGCACAGGACAGCGTGATCGGTGACGCCGACATTCGCTATTCCTCCCGGGCTAAATTCGCTTCGGGCTTTCTGGCCTATTCATTTGCAGGTGATTCCGTTGATGACCTTTGCACCTGGCTGATGCCCGTCGGCTGCGCTGTTTCGCTGCTGATCGCCGTTATCGTCGGTTTTGCCAAAAATGATTTTTCCTATGCCTTCAGCATTTTCAGTTGTGCTGTGTGCATGAGCGTTCCTGTTTCTTCAGCGGCTGCGCTGGCACTTTCGCTGGAACGGGCAAACAAACAGCTGCGGGATGACGGAGCATTCTTGAGCAGCTATGCCGCCGCTTTTGAATACGAAACCACCAACGCCGTTGCGCTGGAAGCTGAGGATATTTTTCCGCCTGCCTGCTGTGACCTTCACGGCATCAAGCAGCTCGGCAATGTGAAGCTTGACGAGGTCGTGCTGACCGCCGCATCCATGATCCTTCCGCTCGGCGGTCCGATCGCTGCTTTGTTCGACAATGTTGTCATGGGATGCAAGGAGCTGCTCTCCCCGGTCGAAGATCTGATGTATGAAGACCGTCTTGGTCTGTCGGGCTGGATCCGGGAGCGGAAGGTGTTCCTGGGCAACCGCAAAATGATGGAGCACCACAACATCGAAATTCCGCCTGAAGTAAACGAGGCACGCTACCGCCAAAAGGGCCGCCGCATACTGTATCTGGCTGATAACGGCAAGCTTGTTGCCTTTTTCGTAGTCAGCTACGGTTCGGATATCCGCATTGCCGAACAGATCGTCCGCATGGAAGAAAACGGCATCAACCTTTTGGTGCACACCACGGACCCGAACATCACGGAAAACGCCATTGCACTGACCTTCGGTATCCCGTGCAACAGCGTCAAAGTGGTCAGCAGCTCTGCCGGTGAAGTGCTGAAAACCTACTCGACCCGGATGAACCCGAAGGCAGAAGCCAAACTTATCCATAACGGTTCACCGCTCGCATTCCTTCACGCTGTTCGCACCGCCGGAAGGCTTTGCACCGTTGCCGGGCGCATCAATGTGCAGCAGATCGCATGCTGCGCCGCAGGGCTTGCCATCACCGTTTTGCTTGCTCTTCTCACCCAAACCGTTTCCCCGCTGATCGTCTGCCTGTGCAGCCTGATTTGGCTTGCCGTCGGGCTTGCGGTCGGGCTTATCGGAAAAGATTGACGGATCTCGTAAAACAGAACAAAAAACAACCGTTGTCAGTCGGAAAAATTCCGGGACAACGGTTATTTTTGTCTTGTCATTTTTTCTTTTATCCGATCGGCTGCTGTGAAATCATCATGCAGGTCGCCGTGATCACAAACACCACAATAAACACGGTCAGCAGTACAAGCCCGTACAGCACCCGGCGGCGCATCTTACGGCGGTGCTCCTCCTGTGCAAAGCTCATCGTGTGCGTTGAGGTCGGCGATTCACTTTCGGGATAGTCCCGGCGAAAGCCGTAAATACTGCGGCGGCGAATTTCCGGCTCCGGAATTACGGGGCGGAAATCCTCCGGCAGGGTCGGTACTTCCTGCTCAAGCAATTCGTCCATTTCCTGCTCATCCATGTGCCGAAAACACTCCCTTTCTTACACAAACATCGACTGGCCGGACATTCCGACAAAGCCGAGTGAAATAAGTGCAATGTAAATAAACAACGCCGGTTTGCCCCGGAACCAGGGGTGGATCGAATCGTTTTCACTCAGCCGCTCTTCGCCTCGCCCGATCAGCAGCACAGCCAGCACAAAGGCAAGCCCTGCGCCCAGACCGACACCGACGGATTCCACCACGCCGAAAGCGGCACGGCGGTTGATCATGGGGACTGCCAGCACAAGCGTGTTGACCGCCGCCATACCGACACGGTGAATACTGTCATTCTCTTTTTTTAAGCCAAAGTGAAGCACCATCGTAAAGCCGAGGTAAATCACTGCCAGCACAACACAGTAAATCAGCAAATGGTATGCGGTGCTCAAGGCGTGAATCACCTGAATCGCATCCAGCGCCGAGCAAACAGCGGCAGTCGTGCCCGTGAAAAACGCAACCGAAAAAGCAATGGGTAAAAACTCCTTCGGCTTTGTTGCAATGCGTATGGCTTCGCTCATGCCGAAGCCGCCGTCAAATACAAGGTTTTGCAGCAGCAGGGCAAACAGAGAGGCGTTCAAAAATGCAAAAATCATTTTTCATCCTCCTTCTTTTTGCCCATAACATCATCCAGTGAACGGCTGAGCAAGGCTTCCAGCTCATCATCCGCATCAAGCAGCGGAATTTTCTCCCGGCTGAGCTCCTCAGCCGGTTTTCGCTCTTTCATCGGCATTGCAAAAGCGGAATAATCCTTATGTTCCTTTTCTTGGGGATCCTTATGTTCCTGAGCCTGCCGTACACGCTCATTCGTATCGTGCTGCTGAACCTCGATGCAATGGTTCATCCGTTTCATAAAACCGCTCGGTTCATCCTTTTTCTCCGGTTCGTTTGCTTTGGTGAACACATCGCCGACCTGCGGAGCCTGAGGCGGCACAGGGTCCGGTTCGGGTTCAACGGCCTGCGGCATCTCCTCCGGCTGAAGCGGTGTGTAAACCGCTTCCTCTGTTTCGCTTTCCTCCACCTCATCCTGAACAGTTTCGGTCGGCAAGACCTGGATATCATCCAGCGAGAACGGCGTATCGTCCGGTGTCAAATCGGGCAGCGTTTCCGGCTCGACCGGCACAGGTGCTTTTTTCGGTTTGCGCCTTACGTGCGGCTTGGGCTGCTTGCGATCCAAGTACCTGGGCCAATAAGCAGAAATGATGCTGCGCAAAAAGGCGGCAAAAAAACCAAGCATCAAAAATCCGCCGAACGGCAGCAGCAGACCGGTCAGATTATGGTTGGGCTTAAACACAAAGCCGCCGATAGACCCGCTGCCGAGAATCTCACGGATCGAGCCGACTGCGATCAGCACCGCCGCATAGCCGAATGAAGCCGTCAAGCCGTCCTTCAAAGCGGAAATCGGTTTGATTTTGACGGCAAAACGCTCACAGCGAAGCACCACCAGCGAATTGACTGCCATAATCGGCAGATAAAGGCCGAGCGAAGAAAAAAGCTCCGGCTCATGCTTTTCCAAAAACATCATAAACGGTAAAACCAGCACGCCGCCCAACAGAATATAAAGGGCGATACGCACCCAGCGCACGATGCGCTTCATGCACAGGGACGCAATCAACTCACTAAGCGTGATCACCACCGCTGCCACAAGGGCAAGCAGAGCAGACCCTCGCAGAGAGGTCGCCATAGCAACCACGGGGCACAGCCCGACTGCCTGCACCAGAACAGGGTTGAATAACCCGGCGTTGCGCAAAAACAGCCCCGGGGTTTTGCTGCCGTTTGTCATGCTTTCCACCTCTTTCCGATCAATTCAGCCGAAAAGCTGAACCCAATAATACATTTTTTCCGTCTTGTCATAGTAACATCCCACTGCACCGATCGTGAACCGCTTGCGCAAAATGTTTTCACGGTGTGCCGGGCTGTTCATCCAGCCATTCACGACCTCCTGCGGCGTTCGCTGCCCGCAGGCAATGTTTTCGCCCATCACTAAATCGGCGTTGATTTCAAAACAGCTCTGCCCGTTCGGGCGAGTGTGTGAAAATTTCTGTACAATTTCTTTTGCCCGGATATTCGCACAGCGCTGCAGCTCGGCGTTGGCAGCCAGAGGTTCCAGCCCTGCCTTTTTGCGTTCGCTATTCACCAGGCGAAGAGCTGCCGCCCCGTATTCGACCGTGACGGAAGCCGCTGATCCGGTCGGCTTTGCCGTTGTCGGTTTTGTCTCAGTCGGTTTTGCCGTTGTCGGCTTCGCTGCGGTCGGTGTTGTCGCAGCCGGCTTTGTTGTTGTCGGCTTCACTACCGTTGATGTTGTCACAACCGGCTTTGTTGTTGCCGGTTGTACTGTCGTTTGTTCAGCCGTTGTCGGTTTTGCTGCGGTCGAAGCCGTTCCCTTTTCGGTCGGCTTGACCGTAACCTTTGCCGCAGCCGTCGTTTCTTTTTCAGTCGGCACAGCGGTCGTCTTTGCTGCTGCAGACACGGTCGATTCCTCTGCGGCGGTTTCAGCCTGCATCGCAGAAGGCTGCGTTGTGCTGCCGGGCAGCGGCTCAGCCTGTCTGCCGCAAGCGGAAAGCAATATGAATATACTGATAAAAAGGAAGGAAAAGAAAACCCGTTTCAGAGTTATCATGCTGTTTTCGGCTCACCCTTTTCGTTGAGATTTGCCTTTTTAGCTTTTCTTTTTTCCTCTGCTTTATTCCACCACTGCTCAATAACCGGCCAGACGGCATCGGTGAGCAAAACGGCAAAAAACGCACTTTCTTCAAACGCACCGAAACGGCGCATGACCATGCAAAGCACACCGCCCAGGAAGCCAAACAGCAGCCGGTGCAGCGGTTTTTCGGGCTGCGTGCCCGGCTCGGTGATCAAAAACAACGCCGCAAACAACAGCGTACCGGCACAAAGCTCCAGCACCACAGAGGGAAGCAGATTGGTCACACGGGGCAGACAAACCGCCACCAGTGCACCGCCGGTCAGAAATCCTGCCGTGCTGACAAACAGCTTTGTGCGCCGGATGAGCATATAAATGGCACTGCCGAATAAAACCAGAATACAGCCCGCACCCATCGGCCCGGGGAAATTGCCGGTCATGATATCAATGGCACGCACGGAGTTCAACCGCACAGAGGTGTTCTGCGACAGCAGCGCCGCCAGCGAAACACCGGTGCCGCTCAAGGCCTCCGATACCTTCGGATAGTCAAAAACAAGGTCGGGGAAGCATATAGTGATAAAGGCCATACCTGCGGCGGCAGGCGAAAACGGCAGGCGTTCCACCTTGCCGAACGGAAGCTTTGCCGCAAGAACGGCGAACGAGCTTGCACACACCGGCAGCCAGAGCGGAGCGGACGCCGGAAGCATGAGTGCGATCATAATACCCGTAACAACTGCGCTGAAATCGCCGAGCGTGATTTTCTTTTTTAGAATGATGCAGCCGAACAGTTCACACAGCACGGCACTCAAAACAGAAACAGCAAGCAGCTTCAATGCGTAACCGCCGTAGTAGTACCATGCGCTTACGCACGGCAAAGCCAGCATGGCAAGCATATCCAGCCAAAGCTGCCGTGTCTTTTTTTTGGTCAATTCCATGAGGCGGCGTGCCTCCTTTCCGATCGGTTTCCAATATTTAAGGCTTGCTTTTTCACTTGCGTTTTTATTAGGATTATACTATACAACTTTTTTGTCAGGGGGTCAACCCGCATGAGGGTAGAAGAACTGAATAACGAGGCAATTATTGTGGAATTATCAAGCGACGACATGAAAAGCCTGAATATTACTTATGAAGAAATGGACTATGCCAATGTGGAAACGAAGCGTGTCATCTGGACGGTGCTTTCCAGGGTGAAGCGCACCCTCGGGCGTGAATTCGACACCACCGGACGGCTGTTTGTGGAAGCTATGCGGCAGGGCACGGACGGCTGTGTGCTTTTCTTTACAAGGGAAGCGCAGCCGCCTCACCCCAAGCACTGTCTGCTTCGCCAAAAGCCGACCTTTTTAACCGCTCAGTTTTCTTCGCTCGATACCGTTTTTGCCTGCGCTCAGGCTCTTGCCTTTGCAGGGCTTCAAACAGACAGCAGACTCTATATGCTTGAAAACAAATATCGCCTGCTGGTGAAGCAAACCGCAAACGGCAATACCCTGCGGCAATATCTCCATGAGTTCGGCACCCTTATCGGTGACAGCGAAGCGATCACCCTGCACACCGATGAGCACTGGCACTGCCTGATCCGGGAAAATGCGCTGGAGAAGCTTACGAGAAAAGCATCATCATAAACCCGGCGGCTACGGCTGAACCGATAACTCCGGCAACATTCGGACCCATTGCGTGCATGAGCAGAAAGTTGGTCGGGTTTGCTTTTTTGCCCTCGGTCTGCGCCACACGAGCCGCCATGGGCACCGCCGAAACACCGGCAGCACCGATCAGCGGATTGACCTTGCCCTTGGTGATAAGATACATCAGCTTGCCGAGCAGCACACCGCCTGCGGTGGAGCAGGAAAATGCAGCCAGACCGATAACAATGATCAGAACGGTTTTCGGCTGGAGGAACTGCGCACCGTTTGCGGTCGCACCGACGGTCAAGCCGAGCAGAATGGTGACGATGTTGCAAAGAGCATTCTGCGCAACATCGCTCAAACGCTCCACCACGCCGCTTTCCCGGAAAAGGTTGCCGAGCATGAGCATACCGATCAGCGGAGCAACGGACGGCAGCAGCAGCACACACAGAACCGTTACGATGATCGGGAAAATGATTTTTTCCGCTTTACTGACCTGACGCAGCTGACCCATTTTCACTTCACGCTCTTTTTTTGTAGTGAGCGCGCGCATAATAGGCGGCTGGATCAGCGGGATCAACGCCATATAGGAATAAGCGGCGACCGAAATAGGTGCCAGCAGATGATCGGCAAGCTTTGTGGCGGTAAGAATAGCGGTCGGACCGTCCGCACCGCCGATGATGCCGATGGCGGCGGCCTCCTGCGGCGTAAAGCCGAGCAGAATGGCAATTAAAAAAGCAATATAAATACCGAGCTGTGCGGCAGCCCCGAGCAAAAGGCTGGACGGGTTGGCAAGCAGCGGCCCGAAATCGGTCATGGCACCGACACCCATAAAAATCAGGCACGGGAAAATACTGCTCTTGACCCCGTAATAAATCAGCCGAAGAACCCCGGCTGAATACCATGCGGCACCCTCGGCGGTCTCTTTCATCAAACCGGCATCGGGCAGATTGGCAAGCAGCATACCGAACGCAATGGGGAGCAGCAGCATCGGTTCAAATTTTTTGACGATCGCAAAAAACAGCAAGCCGAACGAAATGAGGAGCATGACACCTTCTTGCCAGGTGAGCATGGCAAAGCCGGAGCTTTCCCAAAGGCCCCGGAGAACACTCAAAAAATCCATCGCTCTCTCCTCCGCTTACAGCACCGCCAGAACATCGTCCGTTGCAACGGAAGAGCCTTGGCTGACCAAAAGCTGTTTAATGGTACCGTCTGCGGGTGCGGCGATCTCGTTTTCCATTTTCATGGCTTCCAGAACGAACAGGGTTTCCCCGGCTTTGACCGCCTGACCCACCGAAGCGTTCACTTTCAGAATGGTGCCGGGCATCGGGCTGACCACCTGCGTTCCGTCGGTGACCGTCGGTTTACCCGGTGCGGCAGCCGGTACAGCCGGAGCGGAAACGGGTGCAGCCGCCGGAACGGCATCCTGCACCGAAAGCAGCACCGCTTCGGTTTCTTCCACCTCGACCTCGTAATTTTTACCGTTCAATGTAACAATATATTTCATGGTCTGTTCTCCTCTTATCTTACTTGTTTTCCCGGTCGATCAACCGAATGGACTTGAAACGCAAACGGTTCAAATCAATGCCGGTCTGATGGCTGACCAGTGCCATGATCACGGCTGCCGTCGGTTCATCCAGCCCCTCTAAGGTGAGGCTTCCGGCGGACACATTGCCCGGCAGCGGTGTACCCTGCGGTGTACCCTGCGGTTTCACGGGTTCCGCAGCCGCCCCGGCTTTTTTCTTTTTGCCCGCAATGCCCTCAATGCCCCGAACCGCCCCGGAAAGCAGCGTCACCAGACACGCAAGCAAAGCAAGTTCAAACATAACAACAAGCAGACCGACACCTGCCACGATCAACGCCTGACCAAAGTCAAATTTGCCGTTTTGTATCATTTCCAGCAGCATCGTCTATCACTCCTCAACCTTTCGGATGGTATAAGCGAAGGTGTTCTTCCTGCGCTCCTCCCGTTTTTCAAAAAAAGCTCTCGCCTGCGCCGGGAAAGCGGCATAGGACAGCACATCTTCCTCGCTGTGCGCCAGTTCACCGATTTCCGCTTTTGCTTTTTCAAAGCCCGGCTCCAGCGTATCGGCAAAGCGGCCGCTGAACGGCTTGCGGTCACCGAGGATCTTTTTCTGAAGCTCTGCGTTGATTTTTCCCGGTGCTTTTCCGTATTCACCGGCTACATAGCTCTTGATTTCTTTGGAAATATTTTTATACCGTTCCCCTGCCAGGACATTGGCAGTTGCCTGCACGCCGACCATCTGGCTCATGGGCGTAACCAGCGGCGGATAACCCAGATCCGCACGGACACGGGGCGTTTCGGCAAGCACCTCATCGAGCTTGTCAAGCTTATTTTGTGCGGTGAGCTGCGCAACCAGATTGGACAGCATACCGCCGGGGATCTGATAATTCAGCGCATCGGTTTCCGTACCCATCACCACGGGGTTGATCACACCGTCCGCAAGGTAACGATCCCGAATCGGCTTGAAGAACGCATTGACCTCGGACACGGTTTTGGCGTCAACTTCCGCCTCATAGCCCTGATCCTTCAGCGCATAGAGCATGGTTTCCGTTGCAGGCTGAGAAGTACCGCCTGAGAAACAGGATACCGCCGTATCAATGATATCGGCTCCGGCTCCCACCGCCTTTTGCAGGGTGAGCATCCCCAGTCCGGTGGTCGAGTGCGTGTGAAGCGCCAGCGGCAGCCTGACCGCCGACTTAATGGCTTTCACCAGATCATAGGCTTCCTGCGGCGCAAGAATACCTGCCATATCTTTGATGCAAAGTGTCTGAACACCCATTTTGCCGAACTGCTCTGCCACTTTGACATAGCTTTCCAAATCGTGGATCGGGCTGACGGTGTAACAGATCGTACCCGAAGCGATCGCACCGCTTTTCAGCGTTTCATCCACGGCTGCTTCCACATTGCGCAGATCGTTGAGCGCATCAAAAATGCGCACGATATCAATGCCGTTTTCCACGCTCTTGCGGACAAACAAGCGAACAATATCATCCGGCTGGTGCCTGTAACCAAGCAGATTCTGACCGCGAAGCAGCATTTGCAGCCGGGTATTCGGGCAGGCGGCACGAATCACACGCAGCCGCTCCCAAGGGTCTTCGTCAAGGTAACGAAGGCAGGAATCAAAGGTTGCTCCGCCCCAACATTCCAGCGAATAGTAGCCTGCCCGGTCAAGCTTCGGCAGGATAGCTTTGAAATCACTCAACGGCATACGGGTCGCCGCCAAGGACTGATTGGCGTCCCGCAATACCGTTTCGGTGAAATGAACCTTTTGTTTCATTTTCGATATCTCCTTATGCGTTCTTTTTCAAACGCAAATTCTCTCCCATTATAATCTTTATCATTTTACGCTTTTCTGCCGTCAAATGCAATAGCAAAACAGAAAATCGACGAAAAAGCCTTTTTCTGTGCTTTTTGTTTTTTAGGTTTTTCTAATGTGAAATAAAATATTAAAAATTTATAAATTTTTCTTCTCTTCTGTTGCTTTTTTAATACTTTTATTATAATATATGAATGACTTGTTGTGTACTCAAATATACAGAGAAAGGAGCGTATATCATGCCTGAATTTACTTACGAAATCGTTGAAACTCTCGGTGTTTTATCCGAAACCGCCAAGGGCTGGACGAAGGAGCTTAACCTCATTAGCTGGAACGGCCGTGAACCCAAGCTCGACATCCGTGAATGGGCTCCCGATCATGAAAAAATGGGCAAGGGTGTAACCTTGACCGAGGATGAAGCAAAGAAAATCAGTGAGCTTCTCGCAAAACGCTATTGATTTGGCATCAACAAAACTGCCGTGAGGAATTCTTTCTTCACGGCAGTTCTTATTTTTCTTTCATGTTTTTCTCCAAAACTGTTTACATAATTTGACATTGTCGATTCTTTATGATATTGTTCCAATAGAATAGGAGGTATCTTATGGAGGATAAAAAACGGATCGAATTCATTGATGTAGCAAAAGGCTTTGGAATTCTTCTTGTTGTATTCGGACATTTGTATCCAACCGGCGGTCGTGTATCTTCCGTTATATTCAGTTTTCATATGCCTCTGTTCTTCTTTTTGTCCGGAATTTTCGCCCATAATTCAGAAAGTGAAAAACTTATTCCTTATTTTATTAAGAAAAACAAAAGAAACATCGTTTGGTATCTTGCGGTCTTGGCAATCGGTACGCTTGTGACGCAATTCACATCTTTCTTCCCCGAGAAACTCGATAAAGCTTCTTTTTTGTTCGATCTTTACCTCTTTCAACCGGAAAGCTTTCATGTCGGTCAAATTTGGTTTTTGGCTGCTCTGTCTGTTGTGAGCATCTACTTCTTTTTTGCGAGCAAATATATCTTTAAGCATAACAAAATTGTTTTGAATCTTTTGTGTATTCTTGTTTTTGCCATTCTTGCCGATACTTTATCCTACAATCGCTTCTCCGTATCCGGACATATCATTTATTTTCCACTTAAAATAAGCAGTGCCTGCATGGGTTTTGTGTTTTTTTCTGCCGGATACCTTTTGAAGAGCTTTCTAAATCGGCTGAATAACTTGGAAAAGAAGCATTACTATTTTCTGATTCTTCCGCTTTCCGGTATCACCTGTTTTTCCTTTGTAAACGGTTGGAACAATGTTGCCGATTGCTCCTACCACAATCTTGCCCTTTATTTGCTCTTTGCCTTTGCAGGCATTGCACTCGTACTGCTCTTTTCAAGCGCAATCAAAAAGTGTCGCGCTATGCAATATATCGGAAAGAACTCCATGCTTTTCTTTTCGCTTCAATCGTTTACCATTCAGCTCTACAAAAATATTTTGACAAAGCTCCATTTTTTGAACAAACCCTCTGCCGTATGTTCTCCTCTTCAGGCTATTGTCGGCACCGTTTTTAATCTTGTTGCCCTTTTCTTTATTTCTTTGCTGTTTAATCACATCAAAAAACATTTCACACAAAAGAGAGCCTTGCACCGATAAAATTATTTTTATATCTTTTGAGATTGTGACAAAGCAAAAATATCTCATCGCAGCCTCTATATTTATTTCCGGTGTTTTGTTTTTCATCAACTCAATCACACCAAAAAAGCGAGCCGTTTGCACTACTTTTAGTGCTTCGACTCGCTTTTTCTTTGGTGCTGTTTTCATCTCCGACCCTTTATTTTTGCAAAAGAAAAGCCCGGTGAGATCAATCACCGAGCAATTGAGCGATTATGCTGTTAGACACCAAAAAGCCTTTGGGTGTCATGCGGATCGCATTTTCATCCGCTTTCACCAAACCGTGCGCTTCCATCGGTTTGGCAATTTCAAACATTTTTTGCGGAATCGGACAACCGAAGCGTTCTTGAACGCCGTCGTTGGTCAAGCCCTGCGTCAGACGCAGCCGAAGCATGGCATATTCCTCAAAATCGCCGCCGGTTCCGTCCGCAACGGGGTGTGTGCCGTCAGCAAATGCCTTTGCATCCTGTTCGTAGTAATATCGTTTTCCGCCGTAAAACGAATGTGCCGCCGCACCGACCCCGATATATTCCTCATCGTTCCAGTAAATCAGGTTGTGTCGGCTTGCGTGACCGGGCTTTGCAAAGTTGGAGATTTCATATTGCCCGAAGCCGTACCGCTGCGCTTCCTCGCAGGCGGTCAGGTACAGTTCACAACATTCGTCCTCATCCGGCAGATCCAGCGTTTTTTCCACCTTTTCAAACGGCGTACCCTGTTCGATTTTCAGCAGATAGGCGCTTAAATGCGTGGCGTTGCTTTCGGCGCAGAAGGCAACGCTTTTTTTTACACTTTCCACCGTTTGAAACGGGATCCCCAGCATCAGATCCAGCGAAAAATCGGTAATACCGGCGGCTTTGATTTTATCCACCGCCTGTGCGACCTGTTCGGCTCCGGCTCTGCGCCCGAGTTTTTTGCGCTCCTGTTCCACAGCGGACTGCATCCCCATGGAAATGCGGTTGACACCGTGCGAAACCAGCCGGTTCATGTCACCCTGAGTCCATTCATCGCACAAATCGGACGGATTACATTCCACCGTCACCTCGGCATCGGCTGTTTTGTCGATATGATCCAGCACACGGCACAGATTGGCCGAACCAAGCTGTGACGGTGTGCCGCCGCCGAAATAGACCGTGCGAAAAACAAGCTGTTTTTGCGTTTGTTCTATTATAATGTTTTTAATTAGAGCATCGGTATACCGTGCCTTAAAGCTCTCATCGGCTTTCACCGAATAAAAGTCGCAGTACGGGCACTTACTGCGGCAAAAAGGCACATGGATATACAGCCCCGGATTATGTGTCATCATCCAGCTTCAGCACCGCCATAAACGCCTCCTGCGGCACTTCGACCGTACCGAACTGGCGCATACGCTTTTTGCCCTCTTTCTGTTTTTCAAGCAGCTTCTTCTTACGGGTAATATCGCCGCCGTAGCACTTCGCCAGAACATCCTTGCGCATCGCCTTGACGGTTTCACGGGCAATGACCTTGCCGCCCACGGCGATCTGGATCGGGATTTCAAACATCTGACGGGGAATATTATCCTTGAGCTTTTCGGCAATTTTGCGTGCCCTGCCGTACGCCTTGTCCGAATGGATGATAAACGACAGCGCATCGATCATATCGCCGTTGAGCAGTACATCGAGCTTAACGAGTTTGGACGGCTGATAATCGGACAGCTCATAGTCAAACGAAGCGTAACCCCGTGTGCGTGACTTGAGCGAATCAAAAAAGTCGTAGATAATTTCATTGAGCGGCAGCTCGTAATGAATATCCACACGGTCGGTCGTGATATAGGACATATCACGGAACACGCCCCGGCGTTCCTGACACAGATCCATGATCGCACCGACATAGTCGCTCGGCGCATAAATGTGGGCGTTGGTCATCGGCTCCTCACAGGAAGCGATCAGCGCCGGGTCGGGATAATTCGTCGGGTTGTCGATTTCGATCATGCTGCCGTCGGTCAGCTTGATTTTGTAGATAACACTCGGTACGGTCGTCACCAGATCCAGGTCGTACTCACGCTCCAGGCGTTCCTGAATGATCTCCAAATGAAGCAGCCCCAAAAAGCCGCAGCGGAAGCCGAAACCGAGTGCGCCGGAGGTTTCCGGCTCAAAGGACAAGGCGGCATCGTTGAGCTGAAGCTTTTGCAGAGCTTCCCGCAAGGATTCATAATCCGCACCGTCTGCCGGATAAATGCCGCAGAACACCATGGGGTTGACCTTGCGGTAGCCCGGCAAAGCCTCTGCCGCCGGATTTTCGGCGGTGGTCACGGTGTCGCCGACCCGGGCATCGCCCACGGTTTTGATGGAGGCGGTGATATAGCCGACTTCTCCGGCAGTCAATTCATCCGCCGGTTCCAAAGAGGTTGCACGCATATAGCCGACCTCGACCACGGTGAACTGTGCGCCGGTCGCCATCATGCGCATCGTGTCACCGGCTTTGATTTTGCCGTCCACGACACGCACATAAACGATAACACCACGATAGCTGTCGTATACGGAATCAAAAATCAGCGCACGCAGAGGTCTGTTTTCATCCGCCTGCGGTGCCGGAATATCCTGCACGATCCGCTCCAGAACCTGTTCCACATTCAAGCCCGTTTTGGCGGAAACTCTCGGTGCATTGGAGCAATCCAGCCCGATGACATCCTCCACCTCCGCTGCCACACGCTCCGGCTCTGCGGCAGGCAAATCAATTTTGTTAATGACCGGCACCAGCTCCAAATCATGATCCAGCGCCAGATAGGTGTTTGCCAGCGTCTGCGCCTCCACACCCTGCGAAGCATCCACGATCAGCAGCGCACCCTCGCAGGCGGCAAGCGAACGGGAAACCTCATAATTAAAATCCACATGACCGGGCGTGTCAATGAGATTGAATACATAATCCTTTCCGTCCTGCGCACGGTAATCGAGCTTGACGGCATGGGCTTTAATGGTAATGCCTCTCTCCCGTTCAAGCTCCATATCGTCCAGCAGCTGCGCTGTCATATCCCGCTTGGCAACGGAATCGGTCAGCTCAAGCAGACGGTCGGCAAGTGTGGACTTGCCGTGGTCAATGTGGGCAATAATTGAAAAATTTCGGATATTTTCCTTGGGTATCGACAAGGAGCTTCTCTCCCTTCCGGACAGATGTTATTTTGTTTTTCGGTTCATTCGTTTCACTTTGGCGTTTTCGCCTGCATCGGGGCTCAGATCCACCAGCACAAACGCAACCGTCCATATCACGATAAAAAGGAACAGAATGACCGTAGCGGTGAAAGCGGAGCTGAGGCGCAGCAAGACCAAATCGCCGATAACGCTGCTCAGGCTGCCTGCCCCGAGCATGGCGCCGATGCCGGCAAGCAAAGAGGAGGAATCCGCCATGAGCGCATTAAGGATGTCACTGACGGGAACGGTACCGTTGATAATAAGCGAAGTCATGTGGTTAAACGCCGTCATTGCCCCGATCGTGGCGGCAAAGCCGACCAAAGAGAAGGTCAGATTGACTTTTTTTGCATTGGTGAACACCGAGCAGAAAAACACCGCCAGAATCATCAGCACCATGAGCACAAGGAACACCGCCGTCACGATCGCCGAAACCTTCAGCGGCTGCAGCGTTTGCGCCAGGTGTTCACCCATGGCTTTGAAATCCGGCATTTTTGCGCCGCTGCTAAACAGATTACACAGCTCCTGCAAAGTGATATTGTCGTTCAGATATCCCTCAGTTACCTGTAATTCGATCGTGTAGTGAATGAAATTCAAAAAATACAGTGCCGGAATCGTCAACGCCGCTAAAAGAGCCGAAACGACACGATAAACTGCTTTCATGCTTTTTGCCTCATTTCCAGGAAGAATTTAACGCAACGGTGCGGTTGATAACGAGCTTTTCGGCGGTGGAATCCTTATCCACGCAGTAGTAGCCCTGACGCATAAACTGGAAGGTGTCGCCCGGCTTGATGTCTTTGAGTCCGCCTTCCAGCTTGCAGCCCTGCAAAACGGTCAGCGAATCGGGGTTCAGATCCGCTTCACCCTCGGGTGTCTCACGGTTGAACAGACGGTCGTACAAACGGACTTCCGCATCCAGGCAGTCATCCTCGCTCACCCAATGGAGGGTACCCTTGACCTTGCGGCCGTCCGGGGAATTGCCGCCCCTGCTCGCCGGGTCATAGGTGCAGTGCAGGCAGGTCACTTCGCCGTTTTCACCGGTTTCATAGCCGGTGCAGGTGACAAAGTAGGCGCTCTTCAGGCGAACCTCATTGCCGGGGAACAAACGGAAATATTTTTTCACCGGCTCGATCATAAAGTCACTGCGCTCCACAAACAAATTGCGGGAGAATGTGACGGAACGGGTGCCGAGTTCGGGCTTGTCGGGGTTCACTTCCACCTCAATGGTTTCGGTCTGACCCTCGGGGTAGTTGTCGATCACCACTTTCAGCGGCTCCAGCACCGCCATGGCACGGGGAGCATTGGCGTTGAGGTTATCCCTTACGCACGCCTCCAGCAGGCCGTAATCCACCACGCTGTAAGCCTTGGACACGCCGACACGGTCAATAAATTCACGCACGGCAGCCGCCGGATAGCCTCTGCGGCGCATCCCGCAAAGCGTTACCATTCTCGGGTCGTCCCAACCGCTGACGATGCCCTTTTCCACCATTTCCAGACACTTGCGCTTGCTTGTCTGGCAGTAGTTGACATTCAGCCGGGCAAACTCGATCTGTCTGGGCGGCTCCTCAAAACCAATCTCGTTGATGACCCAGTTATAGAGCGGACGGTGATTTTCAAATTCAAGCGAACAAAGGGAATAGGTGACGCCCTCTTTTGCATCGGAAAGCGGATGTGCAAAATCATACATCGGGTAAACGCACCATTTGTCACCGGTCTGATGATGATGCACATGAGCGATGCGGTAAATGACCGGGTCACGCATATTGATGTTCGGGGAAGCCATGTCGATTTTCGCACGGAGCACACGCTCCCCGTCGGCAAATTCGCCCTTTGTCATACGGGCAAACAGATCCAGATTCTCCTCCACGGAACGATCCCGGTACGGGCTGTTTTTGCCCGGTTCGGTGAGTGTTCCCCGGTATTCCCGGATCTCGTCGGCACTCAGGTCGCACACATAGGCCTTGCCCTTTTTGATCAGCTTGATCGCACATTCATAGATGAAATCGAAATAGCTCGAAGCATAGTAGCAGTTTTCCCACTTGAAGCCGAGCCACTCGATATCCTCCTTGATGGCGTCCACATATTCCACATCCTCTTTGGACGGATTGGTATCATCCAAACGCAGGTTGCAGATGCCGTTGTACTTTTCGGCGGTGCTGAAATCAATGCAGATCGCCTTGGCGTGACCGATGTGCAGGTAACCGTTCGGCTCCGGCGGAAAACGGGTCTGGACACGGGAATTGATGCCGGCTGCCAGATCCTCGTCAATAAAATCATGAATAAAATTGGAATTTGCTTTGGTCAGTTCTTCTTCCATTGCGGTATATCCTCCCTTAAAGGCTGTTGATCACTCGGTTGATACGGCTGCGCACACGCTCCTCACCGAGCAGCTGCATAATGGCGCACAGGTCGGGCGTGTTGGTGCGGGATGTGACGGCACGGCGAATCATGCCGGACACATCGCCCACATGACCCTTGTACGCATCGGGGTTCTTTTTGTATTCTTTGACATTCGGAGTGTAGCCCAACGGCTCACAAAGGGCTTTGATTTTTTCAAACCATGCGTCCTTTTCGTCTGCCGGGTCGTAAACTTTCAGGTATTCGTTCAGCACGGCTTTGATTTCCTCTGCGGAAAAACGCTCATCCGGCTCAAACTGCGGCTGATAGAGGGAATCGTAAAAATAGGCAACAAAGTCTTTCACTTCATCCCACTTTGCCAGATCCTTGCGGGGCTTTGCCGTGCCCCGATCAATAGAGAAAATGCCGAGTGCGTAATCCGGATCGGCGTTCAGCAGTTCAAACAGCTCGCTGTCGTATGTTTTGCTCCATTGCAGCACGCTGTCGAGCACCTGCTGCGCCGACATGACGGAAATAATATTTTTGCAGACATCGCTGAGCTTCGCCAAATCGAACAGGCAGCCGCTCACGCTCATCTTTTTCAGGTTGTACGGAAAATCCCAATGGTCTGCGGTCGGATTCGCCTTGCGCCAATCTTCAAAATTGGAATTAAGCAGTGCCAGCAGGTATTC
>JAZUJI010000026.1:0-6006 GCA_045642685.1 Acutalibacteraceae bacterium
CATTTTTACAAATTCTTCTGTCGGAGGCTGACCGAGCAGGGGAGCCAGGGTATCACGAAAAACACTGAAACCGGCAAAGAAAACGAAACCGGCAACGATTATTCCGAAAATACCGTCAAACGGAAGCGCAAAACGGCGTGAGAGGAAAAGCGCAAGAATAGTGAGCGAGGTGGCGGCAACGTCGCTGAGGCTGTCGATGACAACGGCGTTGATGGTGCCGGAACGGATACACTTGCCGATCGCGCGGTTAAAAAAAGCCAACCAGACCTTGCCGACAATGGAAAGCAGAAGAACAAGCACCGAAAGCAGGGAAAATTCGGGTGTTTCAGGATGAATGATTTTTTCGATCGAGCTTTTGATCAGCTCGAAGCCCATAAACATGATCACAACGGAAACGCCCATGCCTGCGAGGTATTCAATTCGCCCGTGACCGTAGGGATGCTCTTCATCCGCCGGTTTGGAGGAAAGACGGAAGCCGAGAATGGAGATGCAGGAGCTTCCCGCATCGGACAGGTTGTTCAAAGCATCGGCGGTGATGGAAATACTGTGTGAAAGGATGCCGATGAGCAGTTTGGCACCGGAAAGAATTAAGTTGACAATAATGCCGACTGCGCCGCTGAGAATGCCGTACCGGGCACGCACCTTGGTATTGTCGGTGTTTCGGTAGTCCTTGACAAACAGACGAATTAATAACTGTGACACGATCCGTAACTCCTTTATCTTCGGTTAGCTCTAATATTATCCCTTATTTGCACCGATCCGTCAAGACATCTGCGGAATTTAGTGCACCCATAAGCCTTTCAGTGTTTCTTTTTCCCGTTTGTTCAAGCAGCCGAGCCCAAGGGAAACCGCTATAAAAACCGCCAGGGCGATCACGATAAGCAGGAACAATTGGGATTTATCGGTAAGTGTATCAATACCGAAAAACAGCCTTCCGCACCGGAGAAGGGTCATGCTCCCCACAGAAGCAATGAGCGGTTTGACCAAATCGGCAAACCAGTGAACCCTGACGCTGCAGACGGTGGTCAAACGGTGAAAGCTCAGCGAAAAATTCATGATCTCACTAAAAAACAGAATAAACAGATAGCCTTTTACCGCATATTTCGGCAACAATATATATACGAACAGCACGCACAGCGATGAATCCAGGATGTTATAACGCATGGATGCGAGTTGTTCATTTAAGCCCTTGAGCATACCGTCCACCATGGTGTCCAAATACATCACGGGCATAAGCAAACTGAGCAGTCGAATAAAAAAAGACGGGGAAATATCCGCATAAACGCAAAGAGAAACATCGTTTGAGAAGAAAAAAAGGAAACAGGCGCAGCCAAAAGAAAACAGGACGGTCAAACGCAAACAAAAGCAGACGGTATAATCAATTTGTTCTTGCTTCTCCTTGCTGCGGTAATCGGCAAGCTCGGGGATCAGCAAGCCGGAGAGTGCCTGCAGCACAGCGGCAGGGTACAGGATGATCGGAAGAGCCATTCCGTGAATATTGCCGTAAAGATTCATTGCCTGTTCGGCGCTTTGCCCGGATTTACGGAAGCCGACCGGGATGAGCAGATGTTCAACGGTCAGTAAAACCGATCGCATACCGGAACCGACCGCATCGGGCAGAGCAATCGGTAAAAGCGAGCGAAACCCGAAATCGCCTTTTTCAAATCCTTTGAATTTTCTGCGATCCAGTCGGCAAACCGCCAGTGAAAGCGTGCAGGAAACGCCTTCGCTCAAGCTCATGCCGATGCTGATGCACGCACATGCCTGCCCGATATCGCCCCGGCTGAGCCTGCGCAGGGCGAAAACGGTGGCGATCACCTTGACCAGCTGCTCTGCCAGTTGGATACCGGCGTATTTCAAAAGTGTTTTTCGGGCGGTAAAATAGCCGTTGAGTGCGGCGGAAATTGCCGTAAACGGCAGGCTGACCGAAAGGATCCGGAGAGCGTCTGCAGCTGTTTCCTGTGCGATCCAATGCTTTGCGATCAGGCCGGAGGTGTAAAAAAGAGCAAGAGCTGCGGCGCAGCCTGTAACGGTACCGTACCGAATACAGGTCAGTATTGCCGAAGACGGGTCTGTTTTGCTTCTTCCCAACGCTTCAGTGACCAAACGGGTAGAGCCGAGGCGAATTCCGGCACCGGCAAAGGTGACAGTAAGCCCGTAGACAGCCATAATCAGCTCGAACAGCCCGATTCCTTCCGCACCGATCCGGTTGGTGAGATAGACATTGAACGCAACGCCGACCGTTCGCATCAAAAAACCCGAACCGGTGAGAATAAAGGTATTGAGCATCAGCAGCTTTGCGTTTCGCATGGTCGATTTTCCTCCGTTTTTTCGGCATTTTTGTAAGAAAATCTTATGCGTTCCGATTGGGTAAAATGCTTGCAATTCCGCACTCATTTTGTTATGATAGATTTAATCAAATTAGAGGAGGTTCTGCTTTGAAAATTGATATAACAAAAGAATTCATAATTGATAAAAACTGCCCGACTCCGTCTTGCCATGCCTCAACTGTATTGCCGCTGAAGGATGGAGCCGTCGGTGCGGCATGGTTCGGCGGTACGGCAGAGGGCAAGGACGATGTGGATATCTGGTTTGCACGCCGTGCTTCCGGCAAATGGTCAAAGCCGGTCTGCATTTCCACTGACAGGGAAGTGCCGCACTGGAACCCTGTCCTGTTCCAGAAGGATGAGGAAACGGTGGTTCTGTTTTTTAAGGTCGGTAAAAAAATCGCATTCTGGCAGACCTATTTTGTTGAGTCAAAAGATTGCGGCTTGACCTGGAGTGCTCCGCAGGAGCTTGTTCCGGGGGATGAGACCGGCGGAAGAGGTCCTGTAAAGAACAAGGCGATCCGTCTGTCAAACGGCCGTATTCTGGCGCCTTCTTCTACCGAACAAAATCACGATTGGCGTTGCTTTATCGACTATTCCGATGATGACTTAAAATCATGGAGCCGCACCGATTTTGTTGAGCGTCCGATGCGCTACCGCAAAACAGTCGGTATGATTCAGCCTTCGCTTTGGGAATCAGCTCCGGGTCATGTGCATATGCTCATGCGCAGCGACCACTGTTTTATTTACCGGGCAGATTCCGAGGATTACGGCTTGACCTGGTCACCGGCTTATAAAACCGCTCTTTTCAATAACAACAGCGGTTTGGATGTTGTCCGCACGCAGGACGGCAGACTGTTTTTGGTCAGTAACCCTGTTCGCAAAAACTGGGGTGAACGCACACCGCTGACGGTGGTTTGCTCGGAAGATAACGGTGTGACCTGGAATATGGGTGCCGTGCTGGAAAGTATGCCGGGGGAATATTCTTACCCTGCCATTGTCAGCAGCGGAAAGGAATTATTGATCACATATACCTGGAATCGCAAGAAGATCTGCTTTGTTAAGCTGAAGATTTCAGGTTAATGAACCGAAAGGAGAATGCGCCGTGAAGATCGATACTTATTCGTTCACTTTACCGTCCAAGTTAGAAGGGACGACCCTTGTCGGCAAGGTCTATACGCCGATGGTCCGTGCCAATGCGAAGGCTGTTTTCCAAATTGCGCACGGCATGGCAGAGCACATCGAACGCTATGATGAGTTCTGCACATTTATGGCATCCAACGGTTATGCAGTCTATATCCACGACCATGTCGGGCACGGAAAATCCGTCAAGGCGGATACGGAGCTTGGTTTCTTCGGCTTAAAGGACGGATGGCGCACGCTGATCGAGGATTGCCATTCCGTCAACCGGCTTGCGGAAAGTGAATTTCCCGGGAAACCGATGCTTTTCTTCGGTCACAGCATGGGGTCATTTGTTGCCCGTGCCTACACCATGATTCACAGCGGCAACCTTTCCGGTGCCGTATACTGCGGCACCAGCGGAGCAAACCCGGCGGCAGGCATTGCCATTTGGCTTGCAGATGCCATTGCCCACAGCAAGGGTTCACATTATCACAGTGAGTTTGTCAACACCCTTGCGTTCGGGGCATATAACAAAAAAATCAAGCCGGCTCGCACGGAATTTGATTGGCTGACAAAGGATGATACCATTGTTGACCGGTATGTGGCAGATCCGCTTTGCGGGTTTTTGTTTACAGCCTGCGGCTATCGGGATATGTTCACTCTTTTGAAATATGTTTCGGATCGAAAATGGTATGTGAAGCTGAAAAAAAGCTTGCCGATCCTTCTGATTTCAGGGGATTGTGACCCGGTCGGCGAATACGGAAAGGGGATCAAGCAGGTTTACCGGGATTTGAAAAAGACCGGTCATACGGATGTTTCCATGAAACTATACGCCGATGACCGGCACGAAATTCTCAATGAGACTGACCGTCAGACCGTCATGGAGGATATTCTCCGATGGGCTGACAAAAAAATTGAAAAATGACAGAATATTTGAAGAAGGACTGAGAATGAAAAAGAAAAAAAGTGAATCCGTAAGCGCACCGCTTCGCTCATGCCCTGAGCGGTTGATTCGCACTTACTATATTGCTTTCGCCGTATCGGGTCTGCTGACCATTATCACGATGCTGCTCACTCACGGGGAAAGCTTTGCAAACACCTTATACAGTGATGCTTACACATCCATCGGTACCTTCGGTCACGATGATTTTATGGACTTTTTTAACTCCATTCGTGATGCCGGAACAAAGGATGTATATAAAAACAGAATCATCTATCCGCCGCTGGCAAATATGTTTTTCTATCTGCTTTCAAAGATGATTCAACCGGAATTGGTATCCATCAATTTTGTGCTGCGGAAACAGCTTGTGCGGGATACTACCTGCATGACAATTTATTCGGTTTTTGTTTTTGTGTGTATCATCTTCATGGTGAAAATGATGCAGAACAAATTAGACGGGGCTGCTTCGGCACGAATGGTTTGGTTTTTTCCGATCCTCATGGTGTTTTCCTATCCCGTGATTTACTGCATCCAGCGCGGCAATATCCTGCTGCTGACCATGGTGCTTTCCATGTTCTTTGTGTTTTATCGCAACGATGAACGCAAATGGGTGAGGGAGCTATCCTATATTGCTTTGGCTCTTGCGGCAGGCTTGAAGCTGTATCCGGCGGTGTTCGGGCTGCTGCTGATTACCGATAAAAAGTATAAGCAGGCTGTCCGCTTATTGCTTTCCGGCCTGGCGGCTGTCATTCTTCCGTTTTTCTTCTATGACGGGATCGAAAGCATCAAAGATTTATTTGAAAATCTGAAAAACTTTTCCGATGTTTCCACCAAAACGGTCGGGTTCAATTTTGTTACAAGTGATGTGATTTCCCGAATTCTTTGGGTGACCCTCGGTGTGGATTTTTTACCGACAAAGAGCTTCCTGTTTTCGGCGAATATGCTCGGTGCCCTGTTCATGTTCGTCATTCTGCGGGAGGAATGGCAGAAGGTGCTCTGCCTGTCTTACCTGTTTATGAATCTCAGCTCAAGCGGCAGGATCTATATTCTTATTTTCATGCTGATCCCGTTTGCTTTGTTCCTGAAAAAAGACAGCTTTCGTAAGCGTGATATTTTTTATTTCGTGTTCTTTGTTTTGTTGCTGCTTTATCTTCCCTGTGTCTATTATCCGGTGTTCAGCACACCCGAAAAGATGCAGGAAGCCGGGGATAAGTTTTGGGATAAGCCGAATAATCTTATTGCCGCCATTACTCTGCAAAACATGATGGCGTTCCAATTTGTAGATATGCTGGTGAGAGTGTCTAAGAACGAGCTGCTTGCCGTAAAACACAAGAAAAACGAGAAGACCTGAAAAAAGAGTTAATTGCAAATAAAAATGCCCTCTCGAATCGTTGCTGCTTCGAGAGGGCTAAGTTTTTGCGTTCGGTTATTTTCCGAGAATCAGATTGATGAGTGTTTGAATGATAACGATCACACGGGCACTCTTGATATCACGAAGGATGCGGTTCAGCTGAGCCTGCGTGGAATTATCACGCTCATAGGTGAGCGGTGCGGTGCCATCGTCAAGTCGGAGGCCAAGCGGTCTTAGGAAGACAAGGTAGAGAGTCAACTCCTTGG
>JAZUJI010000027.1:0-3849 GCA_045642685.1 Acutalibacteraceae bacterium
CCGAATAAGCTCCTGCTGCAAGCGAGCAATTTCCTCGGACTGTTTTTTTACCGTTTCAACAATTTTCTCTTCCTTTGCGCAGAGCATGGCAATGAGCTTATTGGTCTGTTCACATTTGACGGCATAGTCCGCAAGGGCATCCGCACCGCTTTTGATTGTCAGCCGCACACCGCCTTTGTAATTCACGGACGAAAGGATCTTGACCAGCCCGATTTCACCGGTACGGCGCAAATGAGGCGCACAGCAGGCGCAGGCATCATAACCCTCGATCGTAACAATACGCACATTTTCCGTCAACTCCAGCTTGCTGCGGTAATGCAGCCCGTCAAGCTCCTGACGGCCGGGCAATTCGCAGCGAATATTTACATCCGCATACACCGCATCATTCACCTTTTTTTCAAGAGCCGATAACTCGTCAGCGGAAAGCGGACGGTCAAAATCAACCGTCACATAATCATCGCCCATATGAAAACCGACATTTTCACACCCGTATTCGGTGTGTGCGATCCCGCTGAGCAGGTGCTCACCGCTGTGCTGCTGCATCCGGCGAAAACGCAGCACCCGGTCAAGCTCCCCATATACTGTATCGCCGGGTTGATAAGCACACGGCACTACATGGTAAATCACGCCGTCTTTTTCAAAAACCTCCGTGACCGTTTGACCGTCGATCGTGCCCTCATCGGCCTTCTGACCGCCTCCGCCCGGAAAAAACGCCGTTTCCTCCAGCACAAGGGCATAGCCGTTCGGCACAGCCTCACACGCAGTTACGACCGAATCAAACGAAAAAACCGAACCGTCTGTATCGAAAAACTGTTTTGTTCTCATTTTTCTGCTCCTGACAGCAAAAATCATTTTTTGTTGAAAAAAAGCCACCTCACAAAAGTGAAGTGGCTGAATAAACCGTGAACAAATATTATTTGATGTAGCCCTCTTCTTCGTTGATAAAGACTTCATCGCTGCTATTCATATCAAGGAAAGGATCATACGGGTCAGAGGCACCCATAAGAATGTCTGCATTTTTGCGGAACTCAACAATATCAAGTTCAGCTTTTTTGTATGACTTCATACTGTTCAATCCCCTTTCAGACACAAATTTACACAATCAACCTTCATACAATTGCCATTATAGACGACGTTCTGCGTTTTGTCAATAGCAAATTTCAAATTTTTCAGCATTTTTGAATTTTTTTTGCAGCCCGATTCAAAACAGCAAGAATCGCAGCGCAAACCCGCAATCTGAGGGCAGAAATGAAATAACATTGACAAACAAGAGTTGTTGTAATATAATTATAACAGTTTTTCAGAGTATGTCAAGGAGTGAATATCTTGTCAAATAAAGAAGATTTGATGAAGGCATTCGGCGAAGCTGAAATGCGGCCGGGCTTCAAATCTCCCGTAAAGCCCCTCATTACGCAAATCGATTCCCATTTTCACGATAATATGGATCCGGTCAGCCCCGATGAGAAAGCGGAGGAGCCGTCTGAAGGAGCAGAAAAACATTCAGAGCCTTCGGCAGAAGCTGCGCCGAGTGTGCATGACCGTAAAACTCAACCGCACAAAAAGAAAAGGAAACTGTCTCAGGTTCTTTACAATGTTTTTTCCGACCGCACCTTCTGCAAAATGCTGAACGCTTTCCTTTTCTGCATGGCAGTCAACACCTTTGAGTATTTCTATCTCATCAATAAATGCAATATCCCGACCCGCGGTGCCATCGGCAAAGTTTTCGGCATCATTGTTGTTTTTATTTTTATGTATTCCGCACGGTTGAAGCCTGCGCATCTCGGAATTCCGCAGGATACACGGCTGATCTTGAGCGGAATAAGACGGGCACTTATCTTTTCCGTTGCCATCATCCCGGCGTATTTGGTTGATATTATCTTTGTTTTAATTAAAGGCGGCTCTCCCGGCTTATCGATTTTTGCATACAATCAAGTTAAAGCCACTGTCGGAACAACAGACTGGATCGCAAATATTCTGATCCTGATCCTCATTAATGCGCTGTCCGCCTTCATGCTTGAGGTCCTGTTCCGCGGTATTATCTACCGCATGGGCAAGTCAAAATTCGGCTTCGGGCAAACCACTTTTATTGTTTCCCTGTTTTATTCGCTGTGGTATCTGATGATCCCTCTTTCCAAAATCGTATATTATCCGCCGTCCATGGTTCTTCCGCTGTGTGCGTTCTACCTGATCTTCGAGTTTTTCCTTTCGATGAAATGGTGCTTGTGTGCACGGGCGAGCGGTTCGGTTTGGCTGCCCATTTTCGACCACTTCATTTTTACCACTTCAACTGCTTTAATTCGTGTTGTCGACACTGCGAAAGTCTCTTCAAACTACATTGATGCCAACAAATATATCCGATATATTGTTTTCCAAATCGTTTCCTTCATCCTTTGCTACCTCTATTACAAGAAGAAGATGCTGCTTCGCAAAAAAATGAAAAGCGCTTCGGTTTCCCGGCCTCATGTCGTTTTCGACAGCTTTGCCGATTTAACACCTGCCGATGTATTATTGATGAAATCACAAAAAGACACAGATTCACCGCTTGACGAAAGTGCTCAAAAGCATCCGTCAGACGATAAGCAGCAATCATAGCAGAATATCCCGGGCTGCCGGAACAAAACTGTTCCGTCGGCCCGGTTTTTTTCGGTTCAAAGTATCATTCCGATAACGGCAGCAACGACTGCACTGATCACAGCGCAAATCAGCTTATCCCAGTAGTCACCCGGTTTTTTCTTCTGCTGAGCAATGCTGTCTTTTAATTCCCGCAAGGTTTCCAGAATACTTCGCATGGTTTGCGACATTGTTGCCAACTCGACAGCCGTTTTATTGGTGCGGCTGAACAATTCGGCAATATCCGCCTCGTTTTTGTCTAACCGGCGAAGCGTATCCTCCTCACTCATGCCTCCTCTTTCACCACACTTCCGGCTGAAAATGCCTGATTAAATTTTGCCAATGCAGCTTCGATCAGCATTTTTATCTCAAGGTCCGTCACGGGGATCCCACGCATGGCAAGCATCTGCGCCATGGATTCCGCACATTTTTCAAATTTTTCCGTACCGTGCAGATCCTTATAAACCTGTTCGACGGCTTCTACACAAATTTCGGCAACCTCTTTTTTCGTCTTGTCATTCAGATAGCGTTCATACAGCTTTTTCATCCAAATACCGATGGCACCGGCTATTGCGGTCAAAGCCGTATAGACGATCGTCATACCGTAAGTGCCGATAAATTCTTTTGCGAAGTTCACGCTTTTACACCTCCGTTATAAGCTACAAAGCCGCATTTTTTGGTAGAAGCGGCATCATAAAGCAGCAGATAGCACCCCTGCGTGACCGCCGTACAGGTCGCTTTTTCGTTCGGCGACAAAAAGCCGATGGAATTGCGTTTGTTTTTGCAGTCGGCAACGGTCTGATAAACAGGTTCCTTTGTGCTGCCGTTCTTCCAGGGCTGTTCCATAAACTCATCCTTTCTTGTTTCGGAAAATTCATTCCAGTTGATATATTGATTCGGGTCGAGCAGATTTTTGGCGTAGCCCCAACTGGCAGCATTCTGCAGCTCGATGTGCAGGTGCGCCCCGTAGCTGTTGCCGGTGTTGCCCATGATGCCGAGCACCTGACCCTTGCTGATTTTCTGACCGGGTCTTACAGTTGGTTTTTGTGCCAGATGAGCAATTAAAACCACGATGCCGCTGTTGGTGCGGTAAACCACATGGTTGCCGTAGCTGCTGCCGCAGTCGTTGACCCGCTGAACGGTGCCGCCGTCAACAGCGACAATGGTTTTATCGGTGTCACACACCCGGTCAACCCCGGTGTGGTACCCGACTTTCCAGCTGCCAGATTTTTTGAATGC
>JAZUJI010000028.1:0-32326 GCA_045642685.1 Acutalibacteraceae bacterium
GTCCTGAGCCAGGATCAAACTCTCTAAAAATTGTATCTCACTCTTTCGAGCTGAAACCATTTTCAGAGCTTAATCGCTCATCTTCGATGCTAGCGCATCTGCTTTCTTAATTCGTCTCCGAATTACTGTTTGAAGTACTTACTTCTTTAGAATTTTCAAGGGTTTGTTCTTCTTCAATCGTTGTTTAATTTTCAAGGTGCGTTTGCTGCTCTCTCAACAGCTCGATTATCTTACCATATCTTGCTGCCGTTGTCAACACTTTTTTTCAACTTTTTTGAAATTTTTCAAATTTCTTTCAGCTGACGCTCAATAGTGAGTGTTTTTTAATAATATCATAAAAAAATTCATTTGTCAACCGCTTTTTTAAGAATCCGGGCAAAAAAGCAGAGAGCAGAATCAACTGCTCTCTGCAAAAAACGAAAGGGAACTTACTTCATCATGCTGGCCACTTCGGCTGCGAAATCATCTTCACGCTTCTGGAGACCCTCGCCCTTGGCGAAACGGATAAAGCCGGTCACTTTAATAGCAGCACCGAGCTTCTTAGCGACATCGGCAACATAACCGCCGACATTGCCGTCAAAAAGGTCAGTGCGGACAAACGGCTGCTCAAGCAGACAAATTTCTTTGATCTGCTTGTTTACACGGCCATCAACAGCCTTGCCGAAAATCGGGTTGGCAGCGTAGGTTTCTTTGCCTTCCACAGCAACTTCACCGAGTGTTGCGATCGCTTCCTTGGAGAGGAAGTTGAAGAGGAACTTGTTGTTCTTCTGCTCGTTATAAGCCGTAACATCTTCATCGCTCCAACGACCGTCGGCGATCGTCTTTGCAATGACATCATTCAAAATGGGCTTGGGAAGAGTTTCAGCTTTGTTGAGAGCGCTGTCGATGGTGATAGACTTCATCTTAGCAAGCTCATCAGCTGTGATCTCATCCTTGGAGCAATATTCGGGGCTCATTGCTGCGACCTGCATGGCAACATTCTTGCCGACCTCGGCAAATTCGGGCTTATCGGCTGCATCGGTGTCGAATTTGACAAGAACACCAACGGAACCGCCGCCATGGATGTAAGTAGCGCAAACACCTTCCACTCTTTCAAAGCGGCGAATCTTCTGATTCTCGCCGATAGCAAGAATGTTATCCTGAAGGTTTTCCTGAACGGTTCTGTCGCTGCCGTCAAGCTTGCAGGCAAGCAAAGCGTCAAGGTCTGCGGGATTGTCGTTTGCGACGGTTCTCGCAACAGCCTTAACAAAAGTGGTAAATTTATCATTCTTGGCAACAAAGTCGGTCTCTGCGTTAACTTCAACAATAACGCCGACCTTCTTATCTGCATCATAATACGGATAAACCATGCCCTCAGCGGCGATTCTGCCGGCCTTTTTAACAGCAGCGGCAAGACCTTTGTCTCTGAGGAAATCGATTGCCTTATCCATATCGCCGTCAGCTTCGGTCAATGCTTTTTTGCAGTCCATCATGCCGACACCGGTTTTTTCACGGAGAGCCTGAACATCTTTCGCAGTGAATGCCATAATAGATTCCTCCTATATATAGGTTGTGTTAAATTTGAATTATTCGGCGGCTTCTTCTGCCTGCGCAGGAGCCTGCTCGCCCTGTCTGCCTTCAAGAACGGCGTTCGCCATTTCGGCAGCGATCAGCTTAACGGCACGAATTGCATCATCGTTGCCGGGGATAACATAGTCGATTTCATCGGGGTCACAGTTGGTATCAACGATAGCAACGATCGGAATACCGAGCTTCTTGGCTTCGGCAACGGCATTCTTTTCTTTGCGGGGATCAACAACGAACATGGCAGCAGGCTGCTTCTTCATGCCGGTGATACCGCCCATAAACTTTTCGAGCTTTTCGATTTCAAGCTTAAGCTTAACAACTTCCTTTTTGGGAAGCATATCGAAAGTGCCGTCAGCTTCCATATTCTTGAGCTGAGCAAGTCTTTTGATTCTCTTCTGAATGGTCTTGAAGTTGGTGAGCATACCGCCGAGCCAACGGGCGTTGACAAAGGGCATACCGCAGCGAAGAGCTTCCTCACGGATAGACTCCTGAGCCTGCTTCTTGGTGCCGACAAAGAGAAGCTCGCCGCCCTCTGCAGCAATTTCGGTAACGAATTTGTAGGCATCATCAAGCTTTTTGACCGTCTTCTGAAGGTCGATGATGTAGATGCCGTTGCGCTCCGCAAAAATGTAGGGAGCCATTTTGGGGTTCCATCTTCTGGTCTGGTGACCGAAGTGGACACCTGCTTCGAGCAATTGTTTCATGGATACAGTTGACATATTTTTTCCTCCTTAGTTTATTCCTCCGCAAAGCTATAAATAACCGAACAGTCACGGACTGCACTTCGGTTTGAACACTTTGCGTGCGAAATGCGTGAGCAAGTATACCACATCCTGCCGGATAAAGCAAGAGTTTTCATGAAGTTTTCGGAGTAAAACAGAAAATTTAATCGAGTGTAACGGCGTTGCCCTTGCGAAGGGAGGTCGTGCTGCCATAAGGAGCATAAACCGCCGCACCGATTGCGTAACCGAGAGCTTTGAATGCAGCTTCAACCGTATTATGGAAATCGCTGCCGTACTGAGAACGGATATGGATATTCATTTTAGCGGCACAGGCAAACGCATGGAAAAAGGTGTTGACCAAATTTTTATCAAAGCCGGCTGTTTTTCCTCCGTCCGCATCGCCAAGCTCCAGAATCAGATACGGAATACTGGTAACATCGACAGCCGCCATTACCATAACATCACCGACCGGCATGAAGAAATTGCCGTAACGGCGTATCCCGTTCGCTCCCTTGAGTGCCTCAGCGAACGCTTCACCAAGACTGTCCCCGACTATTTCGACCGTGTGATGCAAATCGTCATCATTGGTAATACGGGCACGAAGCTCCAGATTAAAACGGCCGCATTCGGTAAAACCGCTAATCAGATGATTCAAAAAATCCGACCCCGTATTCACCTCGGCACGACCGGTACCATCAAGACTCAGAGAAACCGAAACCTGTCCGATGTCGGTTCTTTTTTCTGTCGTACTGGAACGCATAACTTAACCCTCTTTCTTTAATACATTAAAATACTCTTCTGCATAGCGAATCGTACACATGGCATCTCTGCCGTAAAAATCGGCGCCGATCTCTTTGGCATATTCCTCAGTCAGCACCGCACCGCCTACCATGATTTTACATTCACAGGATTCCCGCAGCAGGCGAACCGTTTCTTTCATAGCCGGCAAGGTCGTGGTCATCAGCGCACTTAAGCCGACAAGCGGAGCCTCGTTGGTTCGGCAGCAATCAACAATTTCCTGCGGTTCGACATTTTTGCCCAGGTCAATCACATCGTAACCGTAGTTTTCGAGCAATACTTTTACGATATTCTTGCCGATGTCGTGAACATCGCCCTTAACGGTGGCAAGAATCACCTTGCATTTTTTCGTTTCCTGTTCACCGCTTACCCGCAGCTGATTTTTTACAACATCAAAGCACGCCGATGCGGTTTGGGCAGCATTGAGCAGTTGGGGCAGAAACAGCTTTTTCTGTTCAAACAGCCGTCCGACTTCATCCAACGCCGGCACAAGGTGCTCATTGATCACCGCCAGCGGCGAGATATCCGCCAAAAGCTGTTCGGTGAATCGGCAAGCCTGCCCGGTCACGCCGCTGATGACCGCCGATGACAAATTGCCCGAAGTGCCGCCCGGATTTTTTTGTGTGACCGAAGGCGATCCGGAAGCAGCACCGGTATAATTGGCGATATAGTCAACACAGCCGCTGTCCGCTCCGCTCAGGACATGATAGGTATAGTACGCATCCATCAAAGCACCGTTGAGCGGATTGATGATGCCGGCACTCAGCCCTTTCTGCATCGCCATGGTAAAAAATGCCGCATTGACCTTTTCACGGCAAGGCAGACCGAAGGAAATATTCGACACGCCGAGTACGGTATGGATCCCGAGCGTGCGGCGGATATATTCCACAGCGTTCAGCGTTTTTTCCGCACTGCTCCCGTCCGTGCTGACCGTCATGGTCAACGGGTCAATGATCAGGTTCTCCCGTTCAATGCCGTACTCACCGCACCGTTTGAGAATACGCTGTGCTATTTCGACCCGACCCTCTGCGGTGTCGGGGATCCCTTTTTCATCCAGTGTCAGGCAGACCAGCATGGCACCGTATTTCTTTGCCAGCGGCAGCACATGGCGCATGGATTCTTCTGAGCCGTTCACCGAATTGATCAGCGGCTTTCCGCAATAAATGCGCAGTGCCTTTTCCAGCGCCGTATAATCGGATGTATCGATCTGAAGCGGAAGCTGTGAAACGCTCTGAACCGTTTTGACCGCCTGCTCCAGCACCTGCGCTTCATCAATGCCGGAAACGCCGACATTCACATCCAGCACATCTGCTCCGGCCTGCTGCTGGCTGACGGCTTCTTCGCACAAATAAGAAAAGCTGCCGCTTTGCAGAGCGGATTTCAGCTTCGGCTTTCCGGTGGGATTCAGGCGTTCGCCGATCAAAACCGTTTTGTTCCCGAAAAACACCGTTTGCGTGCGTGAGGAAATAAAGCTGCGGCGGTCTTGAACCACCGGCAAATTCAGCGGAAGATCTTTACATTGCGCAACTGCCGCTTTCAAATGCTCCGGCGTGGTTCCGCAGCAGCCGCCAACAGCGGCACAGCCCAGTCGGACAAGCTCTGCCAGCTTTTCGGCAAACGCGTCAGGTGAAAGGCTGTAGGTCGCTTGGCCGTTAAGCATCACCGGCATACCGGCATTCGGGTTGATCAGCACAGGCAGCTTTGTGAAACCGAGCAGAGTCGGCGCAAGCTCGATCATTTTATCCGGACCGAAACCGCAATTCAAACCGACAAAATCCGCTCCGAGGCTTTCGATCAAAGCCGCCGCCGTTATAATATCCGCACCGCTGAGCAAGCGGCCTTCTTCATCCACAGTGAAGGTCACACCGACCGGCAGAGTGCTGTTTTCTTTTGCTGCCAGCAGTGCCGCTTTGATTTCGTACGGGTCGCTCATGGTTTCGATCAGGATCAGATCCGCACCGTTGTTCGCACCGCAGCTTACCACACGGACAAACCGCTCATAAGCATTTTCAAAGGTCATTTCGCCCAAAGGCTCAAGGAGCTGAGCCGTCGAGCTGATATCCAGTGCCGCAAGAGCCTCCCGTCCGCTTTCGGCGATAGCCTCCCGCACGATCCGCAAACCGTTCGTTACAATTTCTTCGGCGGAATACTCACCGTCTGCTGCGGCACCGAAGGTGTTGGCTGTAAGGATGTCACAGCCGACATCCAAATAGGCACGGTGGACACTTTTGACCTTTTCGGGTTCCTCCACCGACCAGCTGTCTGCCCGTTTCCCGACCGGCAAGCCCATGGACTGCAAAACCGTGCCCATGCCGCCATCACAAAAAACAAGGCGTTTTCCGAGAATATCGTTAAGCTTCATACTGTGTCCCCTGTTTGCCGATAACATCCGACAAATTGCTCATGATCGCTCCGGCAATATCGGGCTTATTCATGGTATAGATATGGATGTTGTTCACACCGCCTGCGATCAAATCAATGATCTGATTGGTGGCAAATGCGATTCCCGCCTGCTTCATGGCAGACGGATCATCCGAAAAGCGTTCACAAATGGAGCTGAGCTCCAGCGGAATACCGCAGCCCGAAAGCTTCACGATACGGTCGATCTGGCTGCTCTGCGTGACCGGCATGATCCCGGCCACCAGCGGAACCTGAATACCGACCGCACGAAGCTGATTGGAGAATTTATAAAAAATAGAATTATCGAAGAACATTTGCGTGGTGAGAAACTGGCAGCCGTTTTCAACCTTTCGTTTCAGTCCGTCCAAATCATCGGCAAGGCTTGCCGATTCCGGGTGACATTCGGGGTAACAGGCACCGCCGACGCAAAAATCACCCTGTGCGGCGATCAGCTCCATCAATTCGCTGGCGTGACTGAATTCACCGATGGGAGAATCCGATGCACGATCACCGCGCAGCGCCAGAATGTTTTCAACACCGTTTTCTTTGAGCTGCCGGATAACACTCAGCACTTTTTCCTTTTTTGAAGAATAACAGGTCAGATGCGCCAATGCCGTAATTCCGTTTTTTTCCGCTTCACGGGCTAAATCCACCGTGTGCTCACTTGTGCCGCCGCCGGCACCGTAGGTGATGCTGATAAACGCAGGGTTGAGTGCAGCCACATCACGCACGACCTGCTTGGCACCGGTAAGCTGTTCAAACTGCTTGGGTGGAAACAGCTCACAGGAAACATTTACTTTTCCGTTATTGAGAATATCAATTACTTTCATATGTAACACCTGCCGTAATTTTCTGTCGATTCGTTATAATATAACATATTTTATATGATGTTGTAAATATCTGTCCGATATCTTTTGGTGGAATAATTCAAATTATTCACAAATTGTTAACAAATATAAAGAACTCTTCGTTTACAATTTACTTATTTCTGTAATTTACGGAGGCGAAGTCTTGAAAATCCTGTTTAAGTACATGAAGCCGCTGACACCGATGGTTCTGCTCGGGATCGTGCTGCTGTTCACGCAGGCCTTCACGGAGCTTTGGCTGCCGAACCTGATGAGTGAGCTGGTAGATGTCGGCATTATTCAGATGAACGAGCAGCCCGATCAGATGTCTTTTATTCTGCTGGAAGGAGCCAAGATGCTCGGTGTTGCGCTGATCAGCGCAGCGGCTGCTGTTTCGGTCAGCTTTGTGCTGACGAAAATGGCGGCTGAAATCGGGAAGCGGATGCGCCATGATGTATTTATCCGTGTGCTGAGCTTCTCAAGCAATGAGTTTGACAAATTCTCCACGGCCTCCCTCATCACACGCACCACGAACGATATTCAGCAGCTTCAAAACCTGTTCACCACCAGTCTGCGTATGATTTGCTTTGCACCGATCATGGGTCTGGGCAGTATGATCATGGCACTGAAAAAAAGCTCCTCGATCAGCTGGATCTTACTGGTTGCCGTTCTGGCGCTGTCCGGTCTGATTGCGGTCGTGTTCTCTTTGGTGATTCCGAAAATCAAAAAACTCCAGAAGCTGATCGACCGCCTCAATTTAGTCAGCCGTGAAAATCTGACCGGCATGATGGTCATTCGTGCTTTCGGCAATGAAAAATATGAAGAAAACCGTTTTGAAAGTGCTAACAATGAGCTGCGCTTCACCAACCGCTTTATTCAGCGCATGGTTTCCCTGGCACAGCCTGCCATGACCATCATTATGAACTTCACGACCGTTGCCGTTGTGTGGCTGGGTGCAAAAGCCATCAGCCGGGCGGAATTTGAGGTCGGCGATATGCTCGCCTACATACAGTATGCCATGCATGTCATCATGTCGTTTTTGTTTGTGGCGGTCACCTTCATCACCCTGCCCCGTGCCGCCGTTTCCGCCGGTCGTATTCAGGAAGTGCTTGACACCGACACAAGCATTGCCAACAAAGAACAGACGACTGCGCTGGATGCTCCAAAGGGCGTTTTGTGCTTTGACCATGTATCGTTCCGCTACGAAAATGCCGATGATGATGTGCTCAGCGATATTTCGTTCACCGCTCTGCCCGGGCAGACGACCGCTTTCATCGGTGCTACCGGCTCCGGCAAATCGACTCTTGTCAACCTGATTCCCCGTTTTTATGACGTTACGCAGGGAAGCATCCGGTTAGACGGTATTGATATCCGTGATTTATCCGTGGAACAGCTTCGCCAAAGCATCGGCTTTGTTCCGCAAAAGGGCGTTTTGTTCTCCGGCGATGTGGCATCGAACCTGCGTTTCGGCCGGCAGGACGCCACACAGGATGAAATGGAGGAAGCTCTGCGCATTGCTCAGGCAAGCTTCATTTTGGATTCGGATGAAAAAACAGCATACGAAATTGCGCAGAGCGGCTCCAATGTCAGCGGCGGTCAGCGGCAGCGGCTTGCGATCGCCCGTGCTTTGGTGCGCAAAGCACCCGTCTGCATTTTCGATGACAGCTTTTCAGCGCTCGACCTGAAAACCGATGCCGCTCTGCGCCGTGCATTAAGAGGCTGCACCAAGCAGTCAACCGTTCTGATCGTTGCACAGCGGGTAAGCACCATTATGAATGCCGAACAAATCATCGTTCTGGATGACGGCAAAATCGTGGGCAAGGGCACCCACGAGCAGCTTCTTAAAGACTGCCCGCAATACCTTGAAATTGCCCAATCCCAGTTGACGAAGGAGGAATTGAAATGAGCCAGCCACAACCCGGCAGCCGACCTCCGATGCGCATGGGCGGACCCGGCGGCGGACGGCACAATCCCCGCGGCATGATAGCGGGCGAAAAGCCGAAAAACTTTAAGGGCACCTTCAAAAAGTTGCTTTCGCTGATCTCCCCCTATCGTATTCTTTTCATTTTGATCATTTTTCTTTCGGCTGTCAGTGCATTCTTCGGTGTGATCTGCCCGAAGATCCTTGCCAAATCGACCGACACCATTTTCGAGGGTGTCAAAAACATCGCCGCCGGCACCGGTGAAATGGATTTCGGGCGCATCGGCAGAATTCTGCTGATTCTGCTCGCTTTATATGTGACCAGTGCCGCTTTTCAGTATATTCAGGCATTCATCATGTCCGGCGTCACCACAAAAATCTCATTTTCGCTCCGCAACACCATCATGCAAAAAATCAACCGGATCCCGCTCGGCTTTTTCCACGGGCAAAGTCAGGGCGATGTTCTTTCCCGCATTACCAACGATGTGGACACGCTGGAGCAGTCGTTAACGCAGAGCATTACACAGGCAGTCAGTTCTGCCACCACGCTCATCGGCGTGCTGGTGATGATGCTGAGCATCAACCCCATCATGTCCCTTGTGGTCATTCTGACGGTTCCGCTCTCCGCTCTGGTGGTCAAGCGCATCGTCAAAATCTCACAGCCTCATTTCAAAAAGCAGCAAAGATATCTCGGTGCCGTCAACGGGCATATCGAAGAAATGTACGGCGGTCATCTGATCCTGAAAGCCTTCAACGGTGAAGCAAAATCCATTGAGCAGTTTGATGAGCTGAACAACACCCTGGCCTCCAACGCAAGAAGAGCCGAGTTCCTTTCGGGTCTGATGCATCCGCTCATGGTTTTCATCGGCAACTTCGGTTATGTGGCGGTGTGCATCATCGGTGCGATTCTGACTGCCAACAAAATGCTGACCATCGGCTCCATTCAGGCTTTCATCCAATATGTCCGGCAATTCAATCAGCCGATTTCACAGGTTGCCAATATGTCGGCGCAGATCCAGCGCATGGCGGCAGCAGCCGAACGCATTTTTGAATTTCTTGACACAGATGAAGAAAAAGATGACCATGTCATTTGTTCCACGGAAGATACGGAAATTAAAGGTGCGATCACATTCGACCATGTTCATTTCCACTACGAAAGCACCGACAAGATCGTCATCAACGATTTTTCCGCATCGGTGAAGCCCGGGCAGAAAATCGCCATTGTCGGTCCGACCGGAGCCGGAAAAACCACAATGGTCAAGCTCCTCATGCGCTTTCATGAAGTAACAGACGGCGGCATTTTTGTGGACGGTCACAACCTGACAGACTTTGACCGGCACGACCTGCGGACAAAATTCGGCATGGTTTTGCAGGATACCTGGCTGTTCAGCGGAAGCATTGCGGACAACATCCGCTACGGCAGGCTCGATGCCTCCGATGAAGAAGTGCGGCAGGCCGCCAAAACCGCTCAGGCAGACCGCTTCATTCGTACGCTGCCCGGCGGCTATAACATGGAGATCAACGAAGAAATCACCAACATTTCGCAGGGGCAAAAGCAGCTGCTGACGATTGCACGAGCCATTCTTGCTGACCCGAAAATTCTGATTTTGGATGAAGCGACCAGTTCGATCGACACCCGCACGGAAATCCTCATCCAAAAAGCAATGGATAACCTGATGAAAGGCCGCACGAGCTTTATCATCGCTCACCGTCTTTCCACCATCCGCAACGCCGATTTGATTCTTTGCATGAACAACGGCGATATTGTGGAACAGGGCACGCACGATGAGCTGCTCGCCGCCGGCGGATTCTACGCCAACCTGTACAACAGCCAGTTTGAAACGGACGAAACCGCATAAACGGATTCTGTTCTGCCGGTTCGGAAATTTTTCACAAAACACCTGCACATCATCTTGCTGTGCAGGTGTTTGTTTTGGGCTTATGAACACAATCGAATACGACGGGTTCGCTGATCGTTCAGCAATTATTTACAATTTCTTTCTTGACATTGTCTGTTGGTTTCCGTACACTTTAGTTAATCGTGTGCATTATCGAGGTGTACTATGAAATATCTTTTTTTGGTTTTACTGGTCTTTTTCAGTGTGATCCATCTCATTGACAGCTACCGGGATGACGAAAAAAAGCGTCCTCGCACAAAGCCGTTTCTGCTGCCGCTGATTCTCTGCTATTATCTTTTTTCAGTCGGTACTCCTTCGTGGATCCTGCTCGGTGCTCTGATCACGAGCTGGCTCGGCGATGTGCTGCTGATTCCGAAAAACAAGGTATGCTTTCTGCTCGGCGGTGCGGCTTTTACCGCCTGTCACTTCTTTTTTATTTTCGTCTACAGCCGGAATGTCGATTTTTCCTGCATAAAACCGCTGATTCCGGTTCTCGCCGCACTGCTTTATCTCACTGCCATTGCGCTGGAATTTCGTGCGCTGTGGAGTCATATGAATATGACCATGAAAGTGTGCATGACCATCTACCTGAGTGCCAACGCCACTATGAACCTGTTTGCGCTCATGCAGCTGCTTTCCAATCCGTGCCCGGGCACGGTGATCGCCTACGCCGGTGCCGTTTTGTTCTTTGTTTCGGATATTTCGCTGTTTCTGGTGCGTTTCCACCAAAAACGGGATTTCGTTTTTAAGCGTCATTTCACGGTGATGCTTACCTATCTCCTCGGTGAATTTCTCATCACCCAGGGCGTGATTCTGCTCGGATAACCGTTAATTGTTCAAACTGCCGCAGGTTTCTGCGGCAGTTTTTAAGTTTTTCTTGTAATAATATCATTTATATTGTATAATTGAATCAATATCAAAAGCAAAGGGAAGCAGCGTGATCGTTGAATTTTATTATTTTTAACATTTTTCATTCCGCTCTGATCCATCAACGGCGCCTCCATTGCCTCGACTGTGCCGCACACCGTCTGTGAGTTAAGCTTTCTCACCTATTTCATTATTAAAATGAAATCACCTTTGCGCAGCTTGATTTTCATAAAAAAGCAAGACATTACCCAACTGATTCATTTCATAAGGAAGTAACTCATTTATGCTGACTGTATCGGAAAACCTCTTGGCTGAACTTGAAAAAAACGAAATCCGTTACCTGCACTGGAAGGGCAACTGCCACTACGCAGACGGCTTTAACGGCAAAGGTGACATTGATATGCTGGTGCATCGGGATGACCGGGAAAAAATGCACAGCCTTTTACACACGCTGCGCTTTATCAACCCGAAAACTCAATCCTATATGCAGACCGACTGCATCGAAGACTGGCTCGGTTTTGATGAAAAGCACGGTATAATGATCCATCTGCACTTATTTTTTGAGATCCGGTTCGGCGACAACCTGCTGAACGAATATACCTTCCTGCCCTATGAGCAATGCTTTGAGGAATCTGCCGTTATTGACAACTGCCGTGTGCAAAACCCTGCCATCGAATATGCCATCTTATTGTGCCGTGCAGCAGTGGGAGCGATAACGGACAGCAAAAAGATCGAGGGAAACCGCCTGTTTTTGATTCACCGCATTGAGGAGGAGTCCTTCATCCGAATCATGCAAAAATGCGGTTTAAGCCCGGAAGACGCTCAGAATCTTTTCGAAACAACACTTGACCCGAAATGTGAAACCGATTATGTTTCACGCATTTTGAAAAAGCTTTACAAAAAGAATACCTTTTTTGCCAAACAGAAAATATCCAAAAGAAAGCTGTCCTATCGGATCCGCCGAAAAAGGCGCATGGATTCAGTCGGTTTTTTCACCAAAAAGAGGCTGAGAAACGGCGGATGTATGATTGCCTTTGTCGGGCAGGACGGTGCCGGTAAGGCCCGTGTTACCTCCGACATTGCCGGATGGCTGCGCAAAAAGCTCGAAGTGCGCCGGTTTTATCTGGGCGGCGGAGAAAACTATTTTTCTTTTCAGCGTGACCTTCTGAAAATCCTTCCGAAAGGAAAATTTTTCAAATCGATCCGGAGTATTCTCGCTTTATCCGATCAGCTGCGCATTGCCAAAAGATGTGTTTCCACGCTGAAAAAAGCACAGATTTACGCAGTTGAAGGCGGCATCGCTCTGTTTGACCGTTACCCGCAAACGCAGTTCCCCGGTATCAGCGACGGTGCGAAAATCCGTGAAAACTTTCTGCCGAAAGCCGAAAACAACTTTCTCCGAAAGATCACACTTTTTTACGCAAAACGAGAAGAAAAAGCATTGAAAAAAGCGGTGCGTATTCAGCCCGATCTGGTCATCAAGCTTATGCTCACCACGGAAGAATCCCTGCGGCGCAAGCCGAAAGAGAACGCCGAAAATGTTCAGCGCAAGCATGAAATCATCAAGCAGCTTGCCTTCCCGAAATCCCGTGTCGTTATGGTGGATGTCATGAAGGATTACGGCACGGAAATAACGGAGATCAAACAAATCATCTGGAAAAAACTTCGTTGAAATCAGGCAGAGAACCTGCTGACCTTCCGCTTCTCAAGTACATAAAAAAGACCGGTTTATTCTTCTTATTAAGAACGATAAACCGGTCTTTTATGATGATTCAGGGGGCTGCAAGGCAAAACCGCAGCCCGGTACAAAAGCCTTTGCTCTATTCGGCTGCGCTTTCCTGCCGGATCTCATCAAACGCAGCTTTTACACTCGGTGCATTTTTAGTCAGCTTTTTGATGCTCAGATCCTGTGCCTTGTCGTTTGCCAGACGCAGATTCCGCTCGGAGGAAAGCAAGTCGGCTTTCGTTTTTTCCAACGCTTTAATGGTTTTATCAATGTCTTCGATCGCATCCTGAAACTTTCGGGAGGCAAGCTCGTAATTTCTGGCGAAGCCGTCCTTGAAAACATTCATGTTTTCTTCAAAATGCGTCAAATCAAGCTGCTGATTCCGCACCGCAGCAAGCTGTTTCCGATACTCCAGCGAATTGAGTGCCGCATTGCGCAGCAGAGAAATCAGCGGCAGGAAAAACTGCGGACGGATGACGAACATTTTCGGGTATCGGTAAGACACATCGACAATGCCGTTGTTATACAATTCGCTGTCGCTTTCCAACAGCGACACCAGCACGGCATATTCGCAGTTTTTCTCGCTGCGGTCTTTGTCCAGCTCCTTAAAAAAGTCCTCATTTTTGTGCTTAACGGCGGTTTCGTCCATTTCATTCTTCATTTCAAACATAATGGAAAGAAATTCCACGCCGTCCTGACTTTCACGAAAAATGAAATCGCCCTTGCTGCCGCTTCTGGCATCGTTATCTTTTTCAAAATAGGCATTCGGGAACGACATCATCCGCACGGAATTGAACTGCGTCAAGCAATGCTGTTCCAGACTTTCGCCGACCATTTTGGTGGACTGACGGGCTTTGAAATCCTTGTAATATTCGATCTGCTCATCTTTATCTTTCAGCCGTGCCTCATAGCGTTCTTTCAGCGCTTTTTCACTGAGTGCCTTTTCGCTGTCTTTGAGCATCAGTCTGCCGTTGAGCTGACTGATCTCACTCGTTTTTTTCGACAGCTCACGCTCTTTGTCGGAAACCGCCTGCGTCACGGCAAGCTTCTTTTCGGTGTCGGCTTTTTCAAGCAGGGAGCGCAGCTGCGCCATTTCGCTTTCCTTTTGAGCCAATGCCAGGCGCATTTCACCGTCTTTTCGTTCACCCAATTCGTGCATACGGCGTGCAATTTCTGCATCAAACTCTTTATCGTGGATCTGTCGGACGATCTGCGCATAACCGCTTTCATCCACCTGAAATACTTCGCCGCACTTCGGGCATTTAATTTCCTGCATCTTTCAAAGTCCTTTCACATTCGCATTGCTTTTGCCCTCAGCCGTGAAGCTTTTCCAGCGTGGCATAGACCCGATCGGCAAAGGGATCCAGCTTATGCCAGAATTTTCCGTCATACTTTGCTTCCCACTTGGTCGGTGTGAGGAAATAAACCGAAAAGGAATTGCCTCGAAGGTATTTAATTCCACCCTCGCCAACCGCCGTGTTGCCGAACGCAACGATTTTGTCGTACAGCTCTTTGTGGGATTTCATGTAAGAGTAAAGCCCTCTCAGCGGCGAATACTCGCCTTTCATGCGGCAGCATTTCCAATACTGCCAGCAAATCTCACTCCGCTCGATTTCGGTTCGCTGCTGCTCGGTTCTTGCCGCATTTTTGGCACTTGCCCAAAGCTTATCCGCCTTACGGATCTCGGTGGCGGTGATGCCGGGCAGACAGTCCGCCGGCTGCTGGCGAATATACAGATGCTTTATTTTCGTAACGGAACGGGAAGAAATAAGGTCGATAAACTCTTTCAGATAAACACCGCCCGGACCGTAAACGTGCGTAAGATAATCCGACATCAAAGCCTCATAATCGTCCCGGTACGGATTCTGCATAAGCTTGCTCAGCAGGTAGCTTCTCAGCTCGTAAAATTCGCCATTACAAATATTCATGTAATAATTGCCTTCTTCATAGATGCCTTTGGCACCGTTTTCGTAGAAAAGCTGCACATTACGCTGAAGCACCTGAAAATTGGCAAACGGCAGGAAGGTTTCGGAATAGTTATTGACATAATCCCAGATATAGACCCGGTCGCAGATTTTGCTCCACTTGCTCAAATCCTGCATAAAGGCAACATTCTCTTTACAGCTTCTGTCATCAAGCGTGTGACCGAAGCAGCACTCGATCGAGCAAAGCCGCACGATAACATTATCTTTGGGCACCACATTCGTCGGGCAGGCTCTCGTGTACTGATAAGCAAAGGTATCCAGTGCAACATTTTCATAACCGGCTTCTTTCACCGCATCGGCAACGGCGTTGACGAAGGTCAGCATTGTACCGGCGTGCGAACCGTTCTTTTCGTCCAGCTCACGGCAATGCTCACAGGTGCAGTATTGCTGGTTATCATCCTGCGTCAGCGACACGATCTGCAAATCAGCCGTCGGGTCGTGCCTTTCCCGCAGCAAAGCAAGCACTTCCCCCGTAACGATTTTCAGCACATCGGGGTTGGTCAGACAGAGCTGGGAGCTGACACGCTCACCGTCACGCAGCGCAAAATATTCGGGGTGCGAAGCAAAGTAGGTATCCCGACTGCAAAACTGCGTGGCGAGAGAATGAGCGAACTGACCGAGATATTTTGTCACGCCGCCTGCCTCGTTGGAAAATTCAACATTGCTGTTGAGCGAATTGGCAAGTGCATACTCCGCATTGTAAGAGCTGGCGGTATCCACCTTGCGGTATTCAAAATAAGGTGAGCTTTCGATCTGCGTATTCTTCGGCACCGCAAGCGTTTTTTCGTTCGTGTAGCCGATCACATCCCCGGTGTATACCTCATAGCCGCAAAACTCCCTGAGGAAGCAGTAAACGCCGTCAATCAAGCCCCGGTTGCCGTTGCCGACAATGCTCACACCGCCGCTGAACGCTGTGACCGCATAGCTGCCGGTCTTTTTGCCGGTCAAGTCATATTTGCTGTAAACCGTTGCGCCAACGGACAGAATATTGCCGGAGGTTTTAACGGTATCGGCGACCACATCCACCCGGATGCCGTAGATTTTTTCCAGACGCTGTTCCAAAAGCCCGGCGGCGTTTTGCTCGTGCGCATCGGGCTGTGCCGGGATCACAACATATAAAACTTTCGTGGTTTCATCAATCAGTTTGATTTCATCCCCCGGTGCGGCAAAGGCAGCCCCTGCCGAAAGGAAAAGCATAGCAAGAACCAAAAGAACGGATACAAGCTGTTTCATTTTGCTACCTCCAAAAAATCAATATTTTAATGCGTTCCGGTAATTTTCATACCACGACTGAACCAATGCAAGCGGATGCTCGATCACACGAGCCGTTTCTTCAGCGGACAAGCCCTTTTCAAATTCACGGCGTGCAACAAACTCCATGCTCTCGCCGACTTCGATCAGGTGACCGTCCGGGTCAAAAATGCGAATCACACGCTGCCGCCACGGGTAGGTTTTCAGCTCACCCAGACACTCCACCTCGGGGTGAAGCGCAAGCCGTGCCGCAAACGCATCCATATCCTCGGTTTCAAAATACAGCTCCATATTGTGCGTCTTAAACTGCATCCGTTCCGCAGGGAAACCGGCAAGCTCATCAAAATGAAGCTGCAGAGAAAGGCCGCAGCTCAGCGTCTTGTTCCAACCGAGGTCACAGGCGACCTCCTGATCGAAAAGCTCTTTATAAAACGCCAGCGAACACTCCATATCCCGCACCGCCAGCACAACCGTACTGAATTTCATCCTTTTTCTCCCTGCCTTAAGCGGCTTTTCCGAGCAGATTCCGAATTGCCTGCCTGAGAAATGCAAACAGGTAACCGCCGAAAATATAGTCCCGCAAAAGTGCGCTGTGTGTTTTGGTTTCCTTGGTCAGCTGACTGCCGTCAAAGGTATACAGGCAAACCATCGGGTTATAATCCGCCTTCGGGCTGTCTTCGCTGTAATCAGACGGATAAACCAACATTCCGCCGCCGTAGCCCTGCACCAGCTTCATACCGTAGCAGCTTCCCTCGCCCATAACGGTGTTGGTGTGATCGTGACCGTAGCACACGGCAAGCGTATTTCCGCTTTTTGCAAAAGCCTTATAAAGGGATTCCGTGCTGTAATAGGAGCAGCCGCAGGGCTCAACAAACTGATTCGTTTTGGTGTTCTTCTGACTGTTTTTGTAATATTTGCCGCCAAACGGCTCCGGCTGACGGCCGTTCATGAGAACATCGCCCTTTTCACCCTCAACGATAATACCGCTCATGAAAAATTCCTGCATCGGAATATGCTGATAGGAAACGCAGGGGATCCCCTCACCGGTCCATTTTTCGACCGCTTTCACCACATTGTCGTAATCGGTGTTTTTGTAGGTTTTGGCGTTGACACCCGGTCTGCCGTAGCCCTCACCGCTGTTGACGACATCGCCGTCCGGCTCGGACGCTTTAACTTCATAGGTGCCGGAATTGAGCAGAATAACCCGTTCAACAACGGTTTTTCCGTCTGCCGAATAAACATCCAGATAGCCCGTGCCGTATTTTGAAGTGGAATAATCGCTTGTATCGGAGCAGGTAAGCCCGGTCTGATTGAGAGTAAGAGCACCGTATTTGTCGTAAATCGACTGCTCCTGCTTATAGGTCAGGCAAACGCCGTTATTCTTGTTGCGCTCCAGATCATGATTGCCGTAGGTCACCGCAAACGGTGTCCCGCCAAAAGCGGCAGTCAAAGTCTGAACCGAATATTCAAAATCCGTCAGCGAATCGGCACGGTGAATGTTATCACCGGTCAAAACGATCAGATCGGGATCCAGTTCGGCAACCGCCATACGGATCGTATTGAGCGTAAGCAGACGAATGTGCTTTTTCCCGTCAGCCGTTGCGTGCTCCTGCACATCGGCGACCTGCAAAATTTTGAAATGCCCGTCCGCATCGGCTTTCAGTTTTTCCTCGGTTCCCTGTGCAAAAGAGGGAATGACACCGGTCGTTGCCAGCAATGCGCCTGTGAGCAAAACCGACCATGCTCTTTTGAAAAAATTGCGATTGTTTTTCATTGCTTTTCCTCCAATACCGCTTTGCTTTATATAAAACTATCGTATCATCAAAAAAGAGCTTCGTCAAGCAAAAAGAGCTGCGCACAAGGTAGATTTTTCGCCAAAAATATGTTACCATATTGCCAACAAAAAATTGAGGAGAAGCATCATGTATTCCGTATACCTTTTTTTTCGCAAAGCACTTGCTCTACTGCTCTCGGCTCTCTGTTTCCTTTTTCCGTTTCTGACTGAGAAATACGATCCGGCTCCCGGTCAGGCTCTGCCGGAAACCCCGTTTTACGGCGAAACGGACAAGGATATGCTTCTGGCATTCAATGCCTCCTACGAGGGGTTCAGCCGGGATAAGCTTTGTCAGCTGTTCGGCAACGAGCCGACCTATTTTGAATGGATGGCAGACAAGGTCATGTGGACGGATGACACCGCCTACAAAGAATCTCTCAAACACAAAATCATTCATCATCCGCAGACAGACAACGGTTATCTGTGGTCCTGGGGCACCTCGACCTTTTGGCCGACAGGGGACGGCGATATGCACTACGACGGTCTTTTCCGCTACATCGCCGCCGTGGAGGAAATCATTCGTGCCGAGGGTTCGGTCGCTTTCCTGACGCAAAAGGATACCGACACTTACGGCTCCGACACAGCCATGGATGCTTCCGAGGGTCGTACCGTTTATCAGAAATGCGCCCTTATCATGGACTATGTGCTTAACACGCTCGGCGGTAAAAGCGGTCTGATCACCATAACCGAAAAATCGGTTTATCTGAAAGACGGCGTTACCCGGTTTGACCGAAACGATGAGGGCAAGCTGCTGTGGAACAACACGGGAAAATGCGGCTCGGCGGCATCGAATTACTGGGATAATTTCTGCTTCGGTCATACGGATGCCTACGAATCCGCTCTGTTTTATCATGCGCTGGATGCCATGGCTTACATCGAAGCCGCAATCGGTCACACGGAAAAAGCAGAAGAATATACTGCCCTCATGGAGTCGGTTCACCGCAAATTTGATGAAGCCTTTTGGGACAGTGAAAAGGGTCGGTACATCGACTGCATTGACGCCGACGGCGTAAAGCACGATTACGGTCTGACCTTCCTCAACACCGAAGCGCTCGCTTACGGTTTAGGCGATGAAACCAAGTATGAGCAAATCTTTTCCTGGCTGGACGGAAAACGCATCATTCCGACCGACACCATTCAGGGCGATGAGATCCGCAGCTACACCGATGTATTGAATGAAAACCTGAGAGGAACGCCTGTAAAGGAACAGCACTTTACTGCTTTGCGTTCCAGCACGGTGGCAGTGGAAAGCATCCGAATCGACGGAAAATTCTGGTGGAACTCCCTGAACAACACCATTAAACCGCTCGGCAACGCTGCCTTTGCAAAACACCTGGAAAACGGCGGCTACATTTTTTACACCTTCTACTATGAGCTGATGGCTCGTGCCCGATACGGAAAAACAGATGATATTGTTCGTCGCACCGGTGAAATCGCCGATATGTACCGCTTTAACGGCTTTGTTTCCGATGTCGGCGGCTGGGCAGAAGGGCTTAACGGTGAATTCCCCGAAAACGGTCTTGTGCCGGCTGCATACATCAAAGGGCTGCTCGGCTTGTCGCCCGACACAAACGGTTTTGTGATTAACCCGCTGATTCCGGAACATTCCGCAAGTCTCGGAACCGACTCATTTTACTATGGCGGCAATGTTTATGATGTGTGTGTAAAGGCAAACAACCTTACTGTAACCGCAAAGAAAGGGACATTGCCCGGATGCGTTACATTCTGCCCCGATGTCACCGGGACTTATCATATCACGGTCAAAAATGCGGCGAATACTCCCCTGCTGAACACAACCGTTCCATCAGGTTCCGGAAGAATCGTAGTGGCCATTCCGGCAAGCGGTGTTCAGCTCACCGTTTGTCCGTAACATAGCCGAAACCGAGGTTCAAAAAATGACTTACGAAGAATATTTGAAAGAACGAGAAATTCTTGTCAACGAAAACCAAAATCTGATTGGAAATGTATTGAACGGAGACGAAGAAAAGCTCGGCGAAATACTTGAAACGCTCAAATCCCGTGTTCTCACCGGTCACGATCATATGCGGCTGTCAAAAATGAATCTGCTCAAGGACGAAAAACTTTGGGACACTGAGCTGTATCGCTTTGTCAAAGAAATGCCGAAAGGCTCCGACCTTCATGTTCATGCAACCGCCCTTGTTCCCGCATGGAAGCTGATCGACTTTGTGGCAGGCAGGCCGGAGCTGCTGGTAGATATGGAAAACGGGTACATCCACCACAAAAACGAAACCGGATTTTCAGCCGAAAAATGCTTTCCGCTTGCTGAAAGCCTCGAAAACGGACGGCTCACACGCCGGGAGCTGGAGCGTAAATGGACACTTTTAAGCCGGGAACATAACCAAAATGTGTGGGATTGCTTTGAAAACATTCTGAACATTTTTGAAGCTTTGGAATTTGATTACGAAACGCTGTTCCACTACTATGTCTTTGCCTTTGAGGACTATCTGAAAAACGGGATCCACCACATTGAAATCCACGCCATTCTCTCCGATGACCGAAGCAAAGCACTGGAGCTTGCCCGTGTCATTAAACGGGCTTATTTCACCGTGAAAGCCAAACACCCCGAGCTGTGCGTTTCCATCATCTGCGCCGGGCTGAAATACCTGGGAGTAGAAGAATGTGAAATCAGACACTATCTGGAAAATGCCCTTTGGCTGCGAAACGAAATCACGGACGACTTCGATGCGGAGCATCCGCACCCGTTTATCATCGGCTTTGATCTGGTGAATGAAGAGGATAAGTCCGTTCCGCTCAAAACGCTGGCTCCGTTGTTTTTGGATTATAAAAACCGTTATCCGGATTTTCATTTGTTCCTGCATTGCGGAGAATCTTTGGACGCACAGAGCGACAACCTGATCGACGGCTATTTGCTGGATGCAAAGCGAGTCGGTCACGGCATGAACCTGTACCGCTACCCGAAGCTGCTTCAACGGTATGCCGAAAAAGAAATCTGTCTGGAATGCTGTGTCATTTCCAACCAGACTCTGAAATACACCAAGGATATCCGCCTGCACCCCGGTGCGGAATACCTGAAACGGGGTGTCACGATCGCACTTTGCTCCGATGACCCGGTCTGTCAGGAGCATGAACAGCTTTGCGATGACTTCTTTGCTTCGATTATCAGTTGGAATCTGACGCTGACCGATGTCAAGCAGCTTTGCATCAATTCCATTCTGTACGCCGGCATTGACCAAAAGCAGAAATCCGGGCTGATTGCCTGCTGGAAAGCGGAATGGCAGCGATTTGTTCAGAAGTATCTTACCGAATTTAACGAAACCGAATAACCGACAGGAGGTCATGCAAATGACAGATGCTCAAGTAAAATCCTTATGCAGGGAGCTTTCCACGCTCGAATTGACAGACAGCGAACGGAAAAAGCAAAGCGGAAAATTCATTTCTCTCCCCTGCGGAAATACGCATTACCAGATGGAAGGGAACGGCGAAGCGGTGGTACTCGTTCACGGCTATGCAACCCCCTACTACATCTATGATAAGGTTTACGACAGACTGCTCAAAGAAGGCTATAAGGTTCTGCGGTACGACTTAATGGGCAGAGGTCTTTCCGAGCGTGTTAAAACCGATTACACCCCCGAGCTATTTGCAAAACAACTGCACGAATTGACGCAGGCTCTCCTCGGCGATGAAAAATTCTGCCTTTTCGGAACCTCGATGGGTGGAACGGTTACGACGGCTTTCTGCCGCCTTTATCCGGGATATGTAAAAAAACTGATTCTTCTCGCACCCGCCGGCATGGATACCTTCAAGCCGCCGTTTTACATGAAGCTGACCTCCGCCCCCGTTCTCGGCAACCTGCTGTTTGACATCATCGGCGGAAAAACTCTGCTGAAAAAATGCGCAAGTGAGCTGAAATATGTTCCGCAGGAAGAAATCGACTACTATATGCGCTCCTTTGCAGACAGCGCAAAATACAAAGGGATGGAAAAATGCACGCTGTCCAGTCTGCGGCACACCATTCTCAACACGACCACCGCAACGGAAGGTTACAAAAGCGTTCACCGTCAGAATATTCCGATGCTCGTTATCTGGGGCACCGATGACCGCACCATGCCGTATTACCAGATCGAACGCATGAAAGAGATATGCCCCCATGCACAATACGAAACCTTTGAGGGTTCGGGTCATGTCTTTCTGTTTGACGAGGGTGAGCGGACCATGAACACCGTTGTTCCGTTCCTGAAAGCATAAGAAAAAAGCTCGGCTGCTGCAAATTGCTTTAGCCGAGTCTTTTTTCATTCTACGGTTATATCAAGAGCCGATATTTTACTGCTCCATGCATCTATCTGTCTGCGGTCAAATTCTGCGGGCGGATTTTTGTAAAGCTTCGATGCTTTCGAGCCGTGAATCAGTCCGTTGATAAGCGCAAAAAAGTATTTCGGTTTTTTCATGCCTCGCACAAACTTGCCGAGCAAAGAAGAAAAGCTTGTGTTTTTTCCCGCTCCTGCCAAATCGGATGCCTGAATCACTTCGCTCTCAAAAAGGAAGTCAACGCCCTCACCCGGCAGCGACAGGATCGCATTTTTCAATCCCTCATTCCTGGCTGTTTCCCCGCCGTACCGAATATGAAAATCCCGGTTGTATTTCCAGAGATTCTTTGCCGAGCTGTCCCCGTCGTGTTGGATGACCGTTCGGGCAAGAAGCTCACCCGCCGAAAGAGAAAGGTCAATGCCCATTCCGTTCATCGGAGTCGTCATGAATGCGCTGTCCCCGACTGCGGCATATCCGTCCGCAACCATAAGCGTCAGCGGTCTGCGAACGGGTATCACCCCGTAACAGCCGCCGTGCACAAGCTCATCCCCCTGCCACGGATGCTCCGCTTTGAAAACCTCTATCTCCTTTTTCACCTTTTCTTTGGTCAGCTTATCCGTTCTGCCAATCAGAACATCCACGCTGTCCCGATTCGTACAATGCCACGAAAGCCCCTGCTCGCCCCGGTGACGCATATAGACCTCAAACGGAACCGCCGGGTCTTCCCATTCCTGTAACCGGTTAAAATACCCGCGCCACGCATAAAAGCAGTCGCCATACCCGGGCATTTTTTCAATGCCCATCTGTTCGGGAAGCCCGGAACGAACCGGTGAAAAAACGCCCGCTGCATCCACGACTAAGTCGCCGAAAAATTCGCCTTTATCCGTATTGATGCCAACCACTCGGTTTGCCTCAACAAGAGGAAAAAGAACCGCTGTTTCGTATTCAAATTTCACCCCGGCTTTTTCGCAGTGCTCAATAAGCATAGCAAGCAGCGGTTTTCTCCACATGATTTTCTGCCGATTTTCATCGGTGTAATGGATCACGACTTTTTTTCGTTTGGCCGGGCTGACAAATGCACAGTCCCCCCGGAACCGAAAACTTCCCTGCGGAAAGTCCGCTTCATTTTTGCCGATGATTTCGGACAGAATCGAAAAGGTAAAGCGATCCTCCCAATCGTGCCCCAATTCTTCCCTTTTTCTTTTTTCAAAGACCGTCACATCAAAGCCGTTTTGGCTTAACAGGGCGGCCGCAGCAAGCCCTCCGTGACCTGCTCCTGCAACGATTATTTTTTTCATCGGTATCACCTGCGGTTGTTGTTTTAGATGATTGTATCACAGCCTTTTCGTTCATTCAATATAAACCGGGTTTTTCGTTAAAAAAACAAGCATCCTTGCCCTTTGAAATTACAAGTTGACATTTTAATACTGCCGTTGTAAAATTTTTCACACAAGAGGTGGTTCATGATGACAAACACTAAACCTGTATCGTTTCTTTTTGCCGTTCTTTTTTCCATTTCCGTTCCGGATGCGCTTGTGCTCGCAGGCAACATTTCCAACGCTTCCGATGCTAAGGAATACCGTATGCTTGAATGGTCAATGAATACCTTCAACCGAATCCCTCACCTGATTCCGGCAGCAGGCAACCACGATGTGCGTGCAAGAGATTCCTATGAAGAAGTCATCGGAAATTTCTGCGATTTTGCGTCGTTTTGCGGAATTGAAACCGATAAAGCGTATTACACAGCGACCATCAATCAGTATCCGTTCATCGCTTATTTCAAAGCAGAGATTTTTCATTTGGCGTAAGTAAAAAACAAAAAGGGGCTGTTGGGCAGCCCCTTTTTTGCTGAGAATATCTGTAATACTCGGTGCAGAACACGGTTTTGCAGCGCAAAAAGCCGCCGTTCTCGTTCAGAGATGTCAGGCAAAAACATCTCCGTCAACGATGTACGATTTGTACCATTCGGCAAATTGCCGCAGCCCTTCCCTCAGCGGAATTTTCGGTGTAAAGCCATAGTCTCTCTCCAGCTCCGAGCTGTCCGCATAAGTGACCGGCACATCGCCCGGCTGCATGGGAACAAGCTCCGTATGAGCACCTATATCAAAATCCTCCGGCAGAACACCGGCACGGACAAGTTCTTCGCAGAGAGTATTAACAAAATAAGTCAGATTCTCCGGATGTCCGCCGCCGATATTGTAAACCGCATAAGGAGGAACCGGCAAGCCGTCCTCGCCGTTTTTTCTGATCGGTGCACCCTGCATAACACGGTACACGCCTTCGACAATATCGCTGACATAGGTAAAGTCCCGCTTGCAATCGCCAAAGTTGAACAGCTTCACGGTCTCACCCTTAATAAACTTATTCGCAAAAGTGAAATACGCCATATCCGGTCTTCCTGCGGGACCGTAAACGGTAAAGAAACGCAGACCGGTGGTTGGGATGTTATATAACTTACTGTAGCTGTGAGCAAACAGTTCATTTGATTTTTTGGTTGCAGCGTAAAGCGATACCGGATGATCGACCCGGTCATCTGTTGAAAACGGAACCTTCCTGTTCCCGCCGTAAACAGAGCTGCTGCTTGCATATACAAGATGCTCAACGGGATAATGGCGGCAGGCTTCCAGAATATTGTAAAACCCGATCATGTTGGAATATATATAAGCATCCGGATTAGTGATGCTGTACCGGACCCCTGCCTGTGCGGCAAGATTCACAACGATCTGCGGTTTATATTCCGAAAACACTTTTTCAACAGCAGCTTTATCCGAAAGGTCGGCTTTAATAAAAATATGCCTGACATCCGGCTTTTCGTTTGCTGCTTTTTCGATCAGACGCAGCCGGTATTCCTTTAATGCCGGGTCGTAATAATCATTCATATTATCAAAGGAAAGTATCGTTGCATCGCTAAGCTCTTTTATCAGCCGAAGCACAAGGTTCGCACCGATAAACCCCGGTGAACCGGTCACCAAAACCGTCTTGCGGTTTAACTCTGTCGTTTGTTTCATCATCAGTCTCTCTCAAATAAATCTCTGGTATATACCTTATTTTTGACATCATCAAGGCAGGCATCATACCGGTTTGCGATAATGCACTGACTCAATTCTTTGAACACTTCCAAATCGTTCACGATTTCACTGCCGAAAAAAGTGGTTCCGTCTTCCAGCGAAGGCTCATAAACAATGACCTTTGCACCTTTCGCTTTGATTCGCTTCATCACGCCCTGGATACTGCTCTGGCGGAAATTATCGCTTCCGCTTTTCATCGTAAGGCGGTAAACACCGACCGTGATTTCCTTTTCCCTGCTTTTGCTGTAGCTTTCGTTCGCCTCATAATACCCTGTCATGGCAAGCACTCTGTCGGCGATAAAATCTTTTCTCGTCCGGTTGCTTTCCACAATGGCGCCAATCAGGTTTTCCGGCACATCGTCATAGTTGGCAAGAAGCTGCTTGGTATCCTTCGGCAGGCAGTAGCCGCCGTAGCCGAAAGAAGGATTATTGTAAAAGTTTCCGATCCTCGGATCCAGACAAACACCATCAACGATATCTTTCGTATTCAGCCCTTTCAGCTCCGCATAGGTGTCAAGCTCATTAAAATACGAAACACGCAGGGCAAGATAGGTGTTGGCAAACAGCTTGACTGCTTCCGCTTCGGTGTTGCCCATGATCAGCGTTTCGGCATCTTCTTTCATGGCGCTCTCACGAAGGAGCTCGGCAAACTTTGTCGATTTCCGCACCATTTCGGGGTTGTTCTTATCGGTTCCGACAATGATTCTTGAAGGATAAAGATTGTCGTACAGTGCTTTTGACTCTCTCAGAAATTCCGGGCTGAACAGAATTCTGTCGGTATTGTACTTCTTGCAGATTTTTTCGGTATACCCGACCGGCACCGTGGATTTTATCACCATAACGCATTGGTCATTATACTGCATGACCGTTTCAATGACCGTTTCAACAGCGGATGTATCAAAGTAGTTCTTTCTGGGATCATAATTTGTCGGAACCGCAATGACGACATATTCCGCATTCTTGTACGCTTCCTCTGCGTTCGTTGTGGCTGTCAGAGTCAGCTTTTTCCGGGCAAAGAATTCTTCGATTTCTTTATCCTGGATCGGGCTGATCCGGTTGTTTATCATTTCAACTTTTTCCGCAACGATATCAACCGCCGTCACTTCGTTGTTCTGCGAAAGCAGCGCTGCAAGCGACAGGCCTACATATCCCGTTCCGGCAATGGTGATCTTCATCTGTTTCACTTCTTTTCATATCAATATCTTCTGATCATAGGATGCAGTTGAGCCGACATTTTTATGACGCAAAATTTCGTCAACATCAAATAATATTATCAGGAAAAAATAGTACTCAATGCTAAAACAACACCATCCACTATATTGGATGATATTTTATTTGAAATATCGTTAATGAACCATTTATTCATTGAAAAGCCGATAATAAAATATACCGGAACAAGAAAAAGTATTATTCTTCCGCAATTATTATGAAGCGAATCAACAAATTTTGTGTCATTTGTTATTATCAAAAAAGCAAAAATCAAAAACTCATAAATCCAAAAATCCATAAACCATCTGCCATTGTATCCCCTTCATTGGCAACCGGCATGACAATAATCGTTTTTTTCATGATTTACCCTCCGTAATATTTTACTCAAAAACAAATTCACAATTCCAAACATCAATCGGGAAGTCCATAAAAACCTCTTTAAGACGATTCTGAACATCTTGCTTAGACACACCCTTTTTCAGAATAACCTGAAGGAAACCGCCGCCGCCGGCTCCGCAAATCATCTTCGCATCAATCAAATCGTTAATACTCATAATGATCTGTTCTATGAGTGTATTGGTACTTTCTGCATCGATCATCTTTGAATATTCCCAATGCCCGTCAAGCAATCGGGCAAATTCGTTGATATCACCGTGCTCAAGAGCATATTTCATCAGAATAGCTATCTTTTTAATTTCCGCATGAGCTTTTATGCATTCCTCATTATCTCCGATATATGCACCCACAACATTACGCAGAATATTTCTCGCAAGTCTTCTCTGACCTGTATAAATTATCGCAAAGCGCTCATCAAGCTCTTTTTTTGTTTCTTCCGAAAGACATATATGCTCAACTTTTATGGTCTGTTTTATTCCCGGTTCGGATGTTATGAATTTAATTCCGGGGGTTGCGCCGCCGACCTGATCCTGCCAGCCTCCGCCGGTTGACATAAGCTGCTCCATAACGAGAACCGTTGAATACACTTTATTGTCATCATGCTCGATCCCCATAAAGTCAAAAACAGCTTTTACGGAAGCAGCCGACAGAATTGACGACGTGCCGAGACCCGAGCCTTTGGGGACATCCGTAACATTGGTATGAAGCTCGAATCCGCCTCCGAACCTTTGAAGAATTTCGTCAAGATCTCCTCCTTTTCGCGGAATAACACCGCAGGAAATAAGGCAGGCCTTCTGAAGTGCAAACGGGTCAAAAGGATCGCCTGTCATCTGTAGTTCCTCAACAGACTGTATTTCCTTATATTCGTCAAGGTCGTGACTGTTAAAAACAATCTTTTTTTCGGGAATTTTTTCAAGTTTGATTTCAACAGGAGGTTTACCCTTAAGATTTATTGCCGCATTAAGCACGGTACCGCCGTTTTCGATACAGTATGGGCAAGTGTCTGTCCATCCTCCGCCCCAATTGACTCTGAGCGGAAGCTTTACCACCGTTGAATCTTTAACGATCCTGCATTTATCATTAAATAATATATCTTTTCTCGATGAATTGAGGACCGTATCCGCAATCAGTTTGAAGCTCTTGTCAATATAAGCTTTGTTATCAAAAAGAATACCGAGGCGATAATACAAACGGACTGCATAACCAAATCCCTTTATGTCATTCCTATCAATTGTTTTTAGCTCGTTCTGCAGCCATCTTTTCTGAATCGTTGAAAGCGCTTTTCTGCTGAATTCCGACGAACTCCTGTCAACAGGGATTCTGTTCTTTATACTGCGCTTTATATCATTGATATAAACCAGGTCTGCCATTCTTTTATTCCAATCAATAATAGCAACCGGATCCGCTTCATCAAGACCTGAGCAAAAGGATTTTCTGTTCTGAGAAAGCCAGAGATTTTTATCTCCGTTTCCGTTCACAAAAATATCATACACATTCAGCGCAGCCACAACAGATTCCTCTATCGTGTTACATTCAGGGTAAAGCATCGCATTCCATAAACTGTGCTGCTCCGTATCTTTCCATAATTCGCAGAAAGAAATATTATTTTTTTCGGCAAAATCTTCAAGATCCACTTCAAATAAAGTGTTCTCTTTAGGATTATTTTTCACGCTCATTATTCTGCAGACGAATTTTCCGTTTTTGAGCTTCAAACCATGAATAAATGTATCGTCCGGAATTTTTTCATCATGAATATCTATGAAGCTGATATAGCAGTTTGAACCGATTTCAGCTTTTCGGTGAACATAGGAAACCTCAAGGTATGTATTCTCTCCGACGGAAGCCTTATCTGAAAGTACTGAATTATATCCCGCCACTCCGGGGTTTGAAATACTGCTGTTGACTTTTCCGCTCCAGCCGATATGCTTATATTCCGAAACGGTATCCGTCATAAGCTTCATTATTTCTGGGATTGAACCGAAATGAATAAAACGCGCAGGAGAAATCGTCAGCAGTTTCATGCTGTAACTGCCTATTACATTCCAAAGCTTTTCTCTTGCGGCTTTCAGCTCATCACAATACTCCCCTTCAGGAGCTTCTTCGTAATAATCATCAAGATTTGACTCTTCGGCAAGGCAGTAAGCAATATCCCCGTAAAGAGAAAGCCTTACCTTATTGTTTACCATAGACTCATATTTGTCATCCGTATCAACGAGTCCGAAAAGCCTGTCCAATATTTCAGGGCTTAACCACAAAACACCGGTATCTATATCACACTTATTGCGCTTGTCTACAGCTCCGTTGACATTCAGTTTTTCAACAGACTGCTTATGCAGGAATCTTCGCACATTCCCGCTTTCGGATTTTAGAAATACTCCGTGATTTTGGGCAGTCTGCACATCTTCCTTGAAGCTGATCACCGCTGCCTTTGAAATACCGAAGTCGCACATAAGCGGGTTAAATAAAAGAGAAACATCACCCGAAAGCAGCACCGTTCCTCCCGAAATTCTACCGGGCATACTTGCCATTGTTACAAGGAACATATCAAAAATCGTTGCGGAGATCCCGTCAAAAGAAGACGGAATCGGGCTGAAAAGCTTCCCCAGAGCACTGTACTGCGGAGTACGGGAGCTGTTGCCGCCTGCGTGTATTACCAGAAACTTTTTGCCGCTAAAATCACCGTACTTCTCTTTAAGCAAACGAATAACGGTAAGTGTTGAGCCCGCCGAACCAACACGGCAGTTGTCCTTATCCGGTACAACAAGGAACTCTGTTGCGCAGGGAAGCCGGTTCTGTTTTTTTCTTAGTTGAAGCTGATGTCTGTACGCCGCTGCCTGAGATTCATTGCTTGCGGTTATTACAATACAATCCCAATGAGAATTATTTTTCGAGATAAGAGAGCGCTTGAAATCATCGGTTGAATCAATCAATGCCTGCTTCAAAAACAGAGATGTTAATTCTTCGTTCGAAAGCTGTGCAAATTTTTCCATCCCTAAACCCTTCTCATAACTATAGTTGTACATATTAATTATACACGATGTATCGATCTAATTCAACCTTTTTTAAGTCATCAGAAAAATCCTCATGTATGTGTTACATATAGTATAGGCAAATGGCAGGTCTCCGGTTAGGAAATCCCGGAAAAGAAAATGCCGGAATGCGTTAGGCTTGTTGAAAAAAGCACTTAAAACATCACGGTCTGAAGCAAGTGTGAATATGCGATTTGAAAATTTGTAAATCAGTAAGCCTCCCTGAAATTGATGCTGTCAAGCAACGATTCACAGAGGATTTTTATATAAAGTGAAACATAACCGTCCTTTTTCGCACAGTATATTTCAAAAATTATGAAATTTGAAATATAGGTATATAAAAATGCTTCTTTCTTTTCCATGCAGTGAAAGCACAACAGCCTTTGTCTTGATGGTAGTGCCTTTTAATATAGCAAAGTATAATCACTCAAACTTGACAAATTATAATTATTATGCTACGATAACTATGCAATTTTGATAAATTATATTTGAGGTGCTATATGAAATACAGCAATGATTACAGTGACAATTATATAATTTTATCTTTCGGAAAAGAAATAAAAGAATACAGAGTAAGCCTTAATCTAACGCAGAGTGATTTTGCATCAAAATGCGGCATATCTGCAAGCACGCTGGAACGCATTGAAAACGGAAGTGATACCAAGTTTTCAAATATTCTAAAGATAATGCGGGCTTTTAATCTGATTGATAACCTCAGTCTTTTAATACCCGATATAGAAGACGACTTTAAGGCGTATTATGAAAACAAGCCGAAAAGAAAACGTGCAAGCAAGCCGAACACCTCACAGAAAGCTAATTGGGTGTGGGGCGAAGATGAGAAGAAAGGATAACGGATATGCTAAGTGTTAATGATGTAAGAGTAGTTCTATGGGGAACCGTAATCGGGTATCTTCATAAGTTTGAAAACTCAACCGTAGGTTTTCAGTATGACAGCGATTTCCTTTCAAGCGGTATAGAAATATCGCCTATTAAAATGCCACTGTCAAATGTGACATATTCTTTTCCGACACTTTCCGAAGATACATTTCATGGTCTGCCCGGACTTGTAGCTGATTCGCTGCCGGATAAATTCGGAACAGCTGTTATCAACAGATATCTTGAAAGTCTCGGCAGAAGCGGCGAAGAACTGTCTGCTATTGAGAAGCTGTGCTATACCGGCAAAAGAGGAATGGGCGCTCTTGAATATGAGCCTGCACAGTCGCTCCCGATTTCAAGCGGTAAGGCAGATATTGATGCATTAGCTTCACTTGCAGAAGAAGTTTTATCGAACAAGAAAAAACTCCGCATTTCGGCAGACAATAACCTTATAGCTAATCTTATGGAGTCGGGTTCTTCGGTTGGCGGTGCGAGGGCTAAAACTCTGATTGCGTGGAATCCTAAAACAAATGAGGTTAGAGCCGGCCAAATTGAAGCCAATCCTGATTTTGAATATTGGCTGTTAAAATTCGGAAACATTAAAAATAACAGCGATAAAGATGCTTCGGCAGATAAACCCGAATACACAAAAGTTGAATATGCCTATTATCTTATGGCTAAAGCAGCCGGAATACAAATGAGTGAATGTCGAATACACAAAGAAAACGGCGTTTCACATTTTATGACAAAAAGGTTTGACAGAAAACACGGTGAAAAGCTCCATATGCAAAGCCTCGGCGCAATAGCTCATATGGATTTCAACATTCCGAGGACTAATTCATATGAAGAAGCCTTTACTGTCATGCGTAAAATGAATCTTTCTTATTCCGAAATGGTAGAGTTCTATCGCCGAATGGTATTTAATGACTTTGCACGAAATTTCGATGACCATGTGAAAAACATTTCTTTTTTGATGGATAAAAAAGGAACATGGACACTTGCTCCGGCATACGATTTAACTTTCTCATATAATCCCGGAAGTATGTGGGTAAACTCACATCAGATGCTTATAAACGGAAAAGCAAGTGATATCGGCAAAGAGGATTTATCAGCGACTGCTGTTTCGGCAGGTATAAGGAAAGCGGATGCCAACAAATGTATTGAACAAGTCCGTGAAGCAGTAAACAAATGGAAGTCATTTGCTCAGGAAGCCGAACTGTCAGAAACATATGAAAAAAGTATTTCTGAAATTATTTGCAAAAACCAATAAAAATAAGAAACAAAAAGCGGTGCATTTGCATCGCTTTATACATTTTCAGACAGATATAATGAACCATTTTCTTCTTTTCGTAAAGCAGAATTCAATTCATTTTAAGCAGTTTTTAGGGGCACATAGTGGCACAGTGAATATGAGGTTACAGCAAATATTTACACGCACACTAATGAAGATTCAAAGAAAAATGCCGCCGTTCTTCAGAGTGAGTTTCTGAGAAACACATTTTTGAAAAATCAAGGATAGAATAAATGTCGGGATTACTTACGACAGTAATCCCGACATTGCTGTAAAACCATAAAAAATGTCAAGTTATCGTGGCAGTTTTTGCAATTTTTTCATTTTGTGCTACGATAACTTGCATTTTCCCAATAA
>JAZUJI010000029.1:0-2634 GCA_045642685.1 Acutalibacteraceae bacterium
GCTGTTAATTTTGAAATGGTAAAGATCTTCTATGCAAGTTTGTTATATTTTTGAAGTAATTCAATGGAATTGAGCCGTATTTATTATATATACTTTACATGGCAAAACCGATATGGTATAATATCAACATTATCATGGGAAATTTTCTGTATTCATGATAATTCGGTTGATGAGGTGAATCGAACGACAGATTCCGAAAGCGAATCAGGGTATTACGGTGATATATGGTACCGCCTTCACCCGAAAAACAAAACGGCGGGCACGATATTGCGGTTCTTGACCTCAACAACAGCTGCGAAAAATATCTGTTCCCCAAAAAAAGTAACGGCGCAAGCCGGTAACAGGAAAGAATAAAAATGATCATTCTCGGAATTGACCCCGGTTATGCGATCGTCGGTTACGGTGTTGTGGATTATTCTGCAAACCATTTCACCGTGCTGGATTACGGTGCAGTCACAACGCAGGCAAAAACGCCTTTTCTGCAGCGGCTCGATGAAATTTATGAAGGTGTTAATTACCTGATGGAACGCTTTTCGCCGGAGGTTATGTCGATCGAAAAGCTGTTTTTCAACACCAACACGACCACTGCCATTGATGTGGCGCAGGCGAGAGGTGTCATCATGTTGGCGGCTCAGAAACACGGGCTGACGGTGGGTGAATTTACGCCGCTTCAGGTTAAACAGAGTGTTGTCGGTTACGGTCGGGCGGAAAAAAAGCAGGTGCAGGAAATGACCCGGCTTTTGCTCAATCTGGATGCGATCCCGAAGCCGGATGATACGGCAGACGCTTTGGCAATGGCGATTTGCTATGCTCATTCTGCCGGATCGATGCTCGGGCGGTTAAATCAGATGAAATGAGGTTTTTTCTTGTTTTATTCAATCAGCGGTCATGTCATATTCAGCGATGAAAACAGTGTAGCAGTGGAATGCGGCGGTGTTGCGTTTCGCTGTTTCACCAGCTTTAATACCTTGCGGAAAATCGGCGGAACCGGTCAGAAGGTGACGCTGTTCACTTATTTGAGTGTACGGGAAGATGCTATGGATCTGTTCGGTTTTTCCGAAAAAAACGAACTGGACTGCTTCAAAATGCTGATCACGGTTTCCGGTGTCGGCCCCAAAGCAGCTCTGGCGATCCTTTCTCAGCTTACACCCGATAAGCTGGCTCTTGCCGTAGCGGCGGGTGACACAAAAGCGATCACGGCGGCGCAGGGCGTCGGCCCGAAGATCGCACAGCGCATTTTTGTGGAACTGAAGGATAAGCTGAATGTGTTTTCCGATTCTTCCGCAGGAAGTGCTCTTGATTTCATTACGCAGGCAAAATCGTCAAGCAATGCTGCCGAAGCGATCGAAGCTTTGACGGCACTCGGCTTTTCCAAGGCAGAAAGCAGTATTGCCGTCGGGCGGTTTGACCCGGATGATTCGGTTGACAATCTGATCAAAAAGGCTTTGGCGGTGCTCAGCTCTGCCGGATAAAGGAGGAAGTTCCGATGGATGATATGGATTATGAAAGTCGGATCGTTGCTTCCGGCTATACCGGTGAGGATGTCAACGAACAATCGCTGCGTCCCCAGACCATTGATGACTATATCGGTCAGGAAAAAGTAAAAGAGAATCTGAAAATATATATTGAAGCGGCAAAGACACGGAATGAAACGCTTGACCACTGTCTGCTCTACGGGCCGCCCGGTCTTGGCAAAACAACACTTGCCGGCATTATTGCCAACGAAATGGGCGTCAATTTCCGGGTGACCTCGGGTCCGGCGATCGAAAAGCCCGGCGACTTGGCGGCACTGCTGACCAACCTCGGAGACGGCGATGTGCTGTTTGTTGATGAAATTCACCGTCTTTCCCGTTCTGTGGAAGAAGTGCTTTATCCTGCCATGGAAGATAATGCGCTGGATATTATTATCGGCAAGGGTCCATCGGCTCGTTCCATTCGTCTGGATTTGCCTCATTTTACCCTGATTGGTGCAACGACCCGTGCCGGTCAGCTCAGCGCACCGCTGCGTGACCGCTTCGGTGTGGTGCTTCGTTTGGAGCTGTATACGCCCGAGGAGCTTGCGGGAATCGTTCGCCGTTCTGCGGGTATACTCAATACGGAAATCGACGATGACGGTGCACTGGAGATCGCCTCCCGTTCCCGGGGAACACCCCGTATTGCCAACCGGCTGCTCAAGCGTGTGCGTGACTTTGCGCAGGTGCTCGGGAAAGGGAAAATTGATTTGGAAAGCGCACAGCTTGCCCTTAAACGGCTTGAAATCGACGAACTCGGTCTGGATAACATTGACCGGCTTTTGCTTCGTTCGATCATCGAATTTTATCAGGGCGGTCCGGTCGGGCTTGAAACCATCGCCGCCGTTATCGGTGAAGAAGCCGTTACCATTGAAGATGTCTATGAACCCTATCTGCTGCAGCTCGGCTTTTTGGGGCGAACTCCGAGAGGCCGTGTGGTGACACCGGCGGGCTATGAACACCTCGGTATTGCCATGCAGGGGCAGCAGAAATTATTCTGAAAGGTGATTGAATATGGGAAGATTATTCGGAACAGACGGCGTAAGAGGTATTGCAAACAGTGAACTCACCGCAGAATTGGCATTTAAACTCGGACAGGCAGGAGCAAAAGTACTCACAAAAG
>JAZUJI010000030.1:0-10015 GCA_045642685.1 Acutalibacteraceae bacterium
TGGATGAGCTGATAGTCGGAATCCTCGGCACGCACCCAGCTTTTGTTGTTGATGCCGTGGTCGGTGGTTGCCACAAGGTCAAAGCCCTGTAAATAATGCGTTTCGATGGATTCCTTGAGCGTGATGTCACCGTCACTTGCGTTGGTGTGAGTATGTAAGGCGGTTTTGTACTGTTTGACCTGTTCCCAGTTGACATCGGCATACGGGTTGGTGATGGTATAGTCGATCCTGTCACGAGCCGAAGCCGACCACATAAACGAGGTAAGCAGAACAGAAAGACAAAGCAAAAGCGAAACAGCACGACAGCTTTTTTTCATGGAATAAAGCATCTCCTCGGTAATATAATTATAAAAATTATAACAAATCGGGCTTTTTTTGTCAACAACAGCCAAAGTATTTTCATAAAATTCAAAAAGCAGCGAAAAAGCTGCGATATTTGTCAAAATTCTACCGAAAAGAGTTTTGCGTAAATCCTGTTATGTAAACTACACCTGGTGGCAATGGATCATCAAGCTCGTTCTTTTCGGCTGGATCTGGTATTGACCGGCTGCTAAGCGGATCAAACATAAAAATGAGCATAGGTTTCTCCCGTTCGGGAGCTGCCTATGCTCATTTTCGTGATATCGAAACGATACAGAACAGGGGGAACATCTGCCGTTCACTGTTTTCATGCTGCCTTGCTTTGCTTATTGCACGGCACATATGGGTAACTGCGAAAAGCAAAATTAAAATCCTGTTTTACAAAACCTCGGGGTCGTCCGGTGTGCCTTTGGGTGTGGGCGCATCGGGGATGATGATGGCGCAGATGATGTATGCCAGCAGACCGCTTCCGGCGAAGAAAAAGAATATAGCCCAGAGCAGGCGAACCAGGGTGGAATCAATGTTAAAGTATTCGGCAATGCCGCCGCATACGCCGGCTAATTTTTTGTCGGATTCGCTTTTGTAAAGCTTTTTCATTTTTATTCCTCTTTCACCATTGAATTGATTTTTCTTTGACCTCATTTTAATATGTGCCGCATCCGTTTGCAAGGGGAATTTCAAAATGTAGTGAATTTATCATCACTTTGTAAGAAATCCGTTATTTTCCGACACAGAATCGAGAGAAAATCTCGTTCACAACCACTTCACCGGCTCGTTCACCCGTCAGCGTCAGCAGAGCGTTCACAGCGGCGTCGGTGCTGACATTGACCGCATCCAGCGTCATTCCGCTTTTCAGCGCACCGATGGCTTCCTTTACGCACAGAAATGCCTGCTCACAACCGGTACGCTGACGCTCGTTGGCGAGCATGGCGGCGGAGGTATCTACATTCTCCGAACCGAGTACGGCAAGCACCGCACGGCTCAGAGCCTGTATGCCGTCGGCATTTTTGGCGCTGACGGGGATTACCTCAAAAAAACCGCTCAGTTCAGAAATATCAAGCAACTGCGGCAAATCACTTTTGTTGATCAGCGCAATGGCTTTTTTGTTTTTGCAGCGGTCAATGACCTGAAGGTCTTCTGCACTCAGCGGCTGAGAACCGTCAAAGACCGCCAGAATCAGTTCTGCCCGTTCCATGCGTCCCAGCGCAAATTCGACACCGATTTGTTCCGCTTCGTTGTCTGTGGCACGGATACCTGCGGTATCTGCCAAACGAAGCACCATTTCACCCAGCCGGACGGTGTCCTCCACAACATCTCTGGTCGTGCCTGCGGCGGCGGTGACAATAGAGCGGTCAAAGCCGCTCAGGCAGTTCATCAGCGTGGACTTGCCGACATTCGGCTTTCCGGCAATAACGGTGTCAACCCCTTGCGTCAAAGCACGGCCGCCCTCATAGTTTTTCAGCAGGGATTCCAGCGAATCGGCGACCCTCTGATAATCCTGCAAAAGCCGCTCTTCCGACAGCTCCTCAATTTCATCGTCCGGGTAATCGACCCATGCCGCCAGGTACGCCGAATCGGTGATCAGGATCTGCGCTGCTTCCCGCAGCTTGCGGCTCAAGGCACCCTCCAGAGCGGTCAATGCAGCGGCTGCACCCTGTTCCCCCTGAGCGGAGATAAGGTTCATGACCGCTTCCGCTTCGGTCAAATCCAGCTTGCCGTTGAGAAAAGCCCGTTTGGTGAATTCTCCGGGGGCGGCAGGGGAGGCACCGGCACGCAGGGCGGCACGCAGGGTGCGGTTGACCAGATAAATTCCGCCGTGGCAGGAAATTTCCGCAACATCCTCTCCCGTGTAGCTGTGCGGCGCACGAAAAACCAGCAAAACCGCTTCGTCGATCGGTGCTTCGCCGTCATAGACCTTGCCGAAAGCGGCTGTGTAGCCCTTCATTTCAGCCACATTTTTTTCACTCACCGGGCGAAAAATTGCCTTGGCGATGGGGATAGCCTCGGGTCCCGAAATGCGGATCACGCCGATTCCGCCGGCGGCAACCGGCGTGGAAACAGCGGCGATGGTTGATGTGTGTGTCATGCTTTTGGCTCTTTTCCGTATTAAAGATAATCAAATTATAGCAATTTTTAACTGCTTTTCAAGAGCTAAACACCGAATTTAAGGGAAAGAAGCATATTTTTAGTAAAGTTATAGACATTGAGTTGGTTTTGTGCTAAACTGATTACTTGTAAAAATATTGGAAATAATAGCGGCATATAAGGAAGAAAGGGTTTTGAAATGACACTCAAAGAAAAGGCGACCCGTGCGGCAGCGGCTGCTGCATTGGATCAATCGGTGAAGTATATCAAAAAGAATCCTCAGGATAATCTGGTTCATCTGGTAGACAAGGTCGAAGCTTTTGCCGGCAAAGTGTTTCCTCAAAAAAACTTTGAAAAATTCCGTGAGGGTGCGGCAGACCCCGAAAATGTTTATACACAGCTTGTTTTGCGTGCGATTCGTGATCTGGACGAGAATGTGTTCCGCAACATGGTTCTTGCCCTCGGTCTGGGTGCCGCTCTCGGCACAAAAAAAGTGCGTGAAAACCGGGAAAAATACCATTGTAATATTCCTTTCATTACGCTGCTGGATCCCACGAGTGCCTGCAACCTCAAATGCAAAGGCTGCTGGGCGGCGGAGTACGGCCACACACTGCGGTTGAGCTATGAGGAAATGAACGATGTGGTCAACCAGGGGCGTGACCTGGGCACTCATGTCTATATGTTTACCGGCGGCGAGCCGCTGATTTGCAAAGATGATATTATCCGCCTGTGTGAAGAACACCCGGAATGTGCCTTTTTGGCGTACACCAATGCGACCCTTGTTGACCAGGCGCTTTGTGACGAAATGAAGCGGGTCGGCAATCTTGCTTTGGCGGTGAGCATCGAGGGCGACGAGGAAAGCAACGACTATCGCAGAGGAGAGGGAAGTTACCGCAGAACACTGGAAGCCATGGAGCTGCTGAAAAAGAACGGCTGTATGTTCGGCATTTCCGTTTGCTATACCTCCAAAAACATCGACAGCGTCACCTCCGATGAATTTCTCGACAAAATGATCGATGCAGGCGTCTTGTTTGCGTTTTACTTCAACTATATGCCTTTGGGCAAGGATGCTTTGCCGGGGCTGATTCCTCAGCCGGAGCAGCGTAAGTATATGTATCGCCGGATCAAATCGGTTCGTAACCAGAAAACGGGCAAGTCGCTGTTTGTTATGGATTTTCAGGATGACGGTGAATATGTCGGCGGCTGTATTGCAGGCGGCAGAAACTATTTTCATATCAATTCCGCAGGCGATATTGAACCGTGCGTGTTCGTTCATTATTCCGATTCCAACATTCGCACACATACACTTTTGGAGGCGCTCAGACGCCCGCTGTTTATGGAGTATTACCGTAATCAGCCGTTTAACGACAATCATCTGCGTCCCTGTCCGATGCTGGAAAACCCGGATTGTCTGTGCCGCATGATTGAAAAAACCGGCGCAAAATCCACTGATTTACTGGAACAGGAATCTGCCGAACAGCTTTGCGCCAAGTGCCGTGATTTTGCTGCCAAGTGGCAGCCTGTAGCAGATGAATTGTGGAACACAACGCCGCACCGTGAAACGAAAACCTACTATTACCGTGACACAGAAGAAGGCAAAGCGGAAAAAGAAGCCGGAAATTAAGACGAATTCCGGCAAAAGACTTGCATTTCATACGCAGTTTTGTTATGATACTCTTAATTGAATACCACATTAAAACGCTGTGAAAAAGTTGAGTAAGCGTTCGACAGCAAAGCATAACAGAGAATTGCGCCGTTGGGCTGGAAGCGCATATGCCGGTCGAAGCAGCCGAATTTCCCTTTGGAGCGGTGCAGCAGAAGAAAAGTAGGCTGCAACGGTGTGCCGCCGTTATCGGGCAGCGGAGTGTCAGCTCTTCCTACAGGTGGTTACGATACGAAAGTGAAGCCTTTCGTCCTGTTATCGGGGCGAAGGGCTTTTATTTGTTCAAACAGGAAAGGATTGATCAATTTGAAAGAACAACTTCAGGCGATCGCAAGGGCAGCGCAGGATGCTATCGGGGCAGCCGATGCATTGAACGAGCTGGAAACGCTGCGTGTTCGTTATCTCGGCAAAAAAGGCGAATTGACTGCCATTCTCAAACAAATGGGTAAGCTTTCGGCAGAGGAAAGACCGGTCATCGGTCAGCTCGCCAACGAGGTCAGGCAGAGCATAGAAACTCAAATCGAAGAAAAGGCCGGGCAGATCAAAGCGGCTGAGCAGAAAGCTCGTCTGGCTGCCGAAACGCTGGATGTTACGATGCCCGGTAAAATGCCGAATCTCGGTCACAAGCATCCGCTTTCCATTGTTCTGGATGAGGTGAAGGATATTTTCCTCGGCATGGGTTTTGATATTGCGACCGGCCCCGAGGTGGAATGGGATTATTACAACTTTGAAGCATTGAATATTCCGAAAGAGCATCCGGCAAGAGATACGCAGGATACCTTCTATATCACGGAAAATATGCTCCTTCGTACGCAGACCTCTCCGGTTCAGATCCGTGTGATGGAAAACAAGCAGCCGCCGATCCGCATTATTGCACCCGGTGCCGTTTACCGTTCCGATGCGGTGGATGCCACACACTCGCCGTTTTTTCATCAGATCGAAGGTCTTGTGGTAGATAAGGGCATCACCATGGCGGATTTGAAAGGTAATTTGTTCGATTTTGCCAAGCGTCTTTACGGCAATGATACCAAGATCCGTTTGCGTCCGCACCATTTTCCGTTCACTGAGCCTTCCTGTGAAATTGATGTTACCTGCTTCCGCTGCGGCGGCAAGGGCTGCCCGTTCTGTAAGGGAGAGGGCTTTGTCGAAATTCTCGGCGCCGGTATGGTTCATCCGCAGGTGCTCAAAAACGGTGGAATCGACCCGGAAGTCTACAGCGGTTATGCGTTCGGTGTCGGGCTGGAGCGTCTGACTCTGTTCCGCTTCAATATTGATGATATGCGTCTGCTCTTTGAAAACGATATGCGTTTTCTCGGTCAGTTTTAAGGGAGGAGAATGAGAAATGGTTTTATCGAAAAGATGGCTTCAGGATTACTATAAATTGAATGTCAGCGATAAGCAGTTTGCCGCTGATATTACACTTTCCGGCTCCAAAGTCGAGGCTGTGGAGGTAGAAGGTGAGGAGCTTTCCAACATCGTTGTCGGCCGTGTCGAATCGTTGGAGCGTCATCCGGATTCCGATCATCTGTGGGTTTGCCAAATCAATGTCGGCAAAGAAGTGCTTCAGATCGTCACGGGCGCACAGAACCTGAAAGTCGGCGATTATGTCCCGGCTGCTCTGGATCATTCCGTGGTCGCCGGCGGAAAACAAATCAAAAAAGGCAAGCTCAGAGGGGTGGAGAGCAGCGGTATGCTCTGTTCTCTCGGTGAGCTTGGTCTGACGGTGCATGATTTTCCGTATGCGGTGGAAGACGGTATTTTTGTGTTGGGCGAGGATTGTGACCGGACCCTCGGCATGGATATTCGTGAGGCTACCGGCTTCAACGATGTGATGACGGAGTTTGAAATCACTTCCAACCGTCCGGATTGTCTGAGCATTCTCGGTCTGGCTCGTGAAACCGCCGCAACCTACGGTGATACGCTTGCTGAGCCGGTGCCCGTTGTAGAACCGGGTGAAGGCGATGTGAATGAGCTGCTTCGTGTCCGCATTGATGCGCCGGAGCTTTGTTACCGCTATGTCGGCGGCGTTGTGAAAAATGTAAAAATCGAACCGTCGCCCCGCTGGATCCGGGAAAGACTCCGTGCCTGCGGTGTGCGTCCGATCAACAACATTGTGGATATTACCAACTTTGTTATGCTCGAATACGGTCAGCCCATGCACGCATTTGATCTGCGCTATCTCAACGGCGGTCAGGTCATCGTGCGCAAGGCCGAAAACGGCGAAACCATCACCACGCTGGACGGTGTGGAGCGAACTCTGACGGATGAAATGCTCGTGATTGCCGATACGGATAAGCCGGTTGCCGTGGCAGGTGTTATGGGCGGTGAATACAGCGGTATCATGGATGATACCACGACCATCGTTTTTGAATCCGCCTGCTTCAATGGTCCGTCCGTTCGCATGACCGCCAAAAAGCTCGGTATGCGCACCGAGGCTTCCTCCCGTTACGATAAACAGCTCGACCCGAGAGGCTGCCGCAAGATGCTTGACCGTGCTTTGCAGCTGGTTCAGCAGCTCGGTGCCGGCGAAGTGGTGAACGGTGTTGTGGATTGCGATTGTTCCGATGTCAGCGATTTTACCTTGCCCTTTGAGCCGGATTGGGTGAACAACTTTATCGGCATAAAGGTTTCGGCTCAGGAACAGCAGGCTATTTTGGAGCGCCTCGGCTGCAAGGTCGAAAACGGTCAGATCGTGGTTCCGTCTTTCCGTAACGATTTGCGCCATAAAGCGGATATTTCCGAAGAAATCGCCCGGTTTTACGGCTATGATAAAATTGAAGACCGTCAGTTGTCCGGCGTGGCGAATGCGCAGCTGACACCGTTCCAGAAGCTTGAAAAGCTTGCAGGTGAAACGATGCGTGCCTGCGGTCTGAGCGAGATCTGCACCTATCCGTTCATCAGCCCGAAATATTATGATAAAATCGAGCTTCCGGCGGACAGTGAACTGAGAAAATGCGTTACCATCACCAATCCTCTGGGTGAGGACACCAGTGTTATGCGTACCACGATGATACCGTCTATGCTCGAAACGCTCTCACTCAACTACAACAACCGCAACGCCCGTGCCGCTTTGTATGAACTGGCGAGGGTGTATGAAAGCAACGGCCTGGAAGAGCTGCCGAATGAAAAGAATAAGCTGTGCATAGGTATGTACGGCGATGATGCGGATTATTTTGCACTTAAAGGGATCGTTGAGGAATTTTTCGGTTTGCTCGGCTTGAACGATTGTGATATCGAGCCTCTCAGCGATGATCCGACCTTCCACCCGGGCCGTACGGCACAGGTGAAAATCGATGGGCGCTCAATTGCCGTGATGGGTGAAATTCATCCGCAGGTTCAGAGCAATTATTCGATCGGCACAAAGGTTTATGTGGCACAGATCGATTTTGATGCGTGCTTTGAATTGAGCGATCTCAAGCGCACCTATAAACAGCTTCCCAAATATCCGGCACTGTCCCGTGATATTGCGTGTGTTTGCGAAAAGGTGATGCCGGTGCTGCAGCTCAAACGCACCATTCAGAACGCAATCGGCTCCAACCTGGAAAGCATCAGCCTGTTTGATGTCTACGAGGGTGCGCAGATTCCTGAGGGGATGAAGAGTGTTGCGTTCAGTATGCGCCTGCGTGCAGCAGACCGTACCCTGACCGATGAGGAAGCCGATGCCGCCATGAAGCGTTCGGTTAAAGCACTGGAAAAACTCGGCGTTTCCCTGCGTGCATAAAAACAGGAAAAGCACTTGTATTTCCGGGTAAATCCGTGTATAATAAAAAAGTATTCATTTTTCGGAGGTGTCATAAATGACAGAAAAGACGATACAGTTCTCCATTCGTGAGGAACACGAAACCGAAATGCGCAAGACAATCCAGATTGTTTATGACGCTTTGAAAGAAAAGGGCTATAATCCCACCAATCAGATTGTCGGCTACATCCTTTCCGAGGATCCGACTTATATCACGACCCACAATAACGCCCGTGCGTTGCTGCGCCGGGTTGACCGATATGAGCTGCTGCAATCGTTGGTGAATAACTACATTCAAAAATAAAGGGGATTTCCGCTATGGCAGAGAAAAAGAAAGCAAAGTTCCTCAGCTACAAGGGCAAGCCCCTGGTTCGCTGCGGCAACACGATTTATTACGGCAACATGAATGAGCCGTATGTGATCTTGATTCAAATCAAGAGCAGCAAAAAGATTCAGGAGCTGGATGTTGCCGATAAGGTTGTTGTTCAGCTTGTTAAAACCGATCCGACCCTTCGCCCGAAGGACAGTATCGTTAAAAAAGCAGACAAAATGAACCTGTTCCAGGCAATGGATATCGGTGTTGTGTGGCTCGGTTTAGCATTGAAAGACAGCGAATGATCCTATTCCGAGGGGCTTTTGGCAAGCCCCTCTTTTTTACGCTTTTTTTGAAAATCGTGTGAAGAAATTTTCTGCGACAAAGCCGATATAATAACGGTCTGCTGCGGCAGACTTTTTGCTTGTTATATTCTGATATTTCTTGTGGATTCTTTGTTATAGTGGTATAATGCAGAAAGTATTTCAAAAGACGGTGATGCTATGAAAGGTAAAACAATAAGATTGAAAGATATGATTCCGCTTGCGGTCATGGCTGTACTTATTACCGCTGCCGGAATCATTTTTCACCAGAAGTTTTTCAGAATACTGCCTTTGTATATTTCGCTTTTTGTAATGATCCTGCAATCAAAGGTCAGCAGGTATGCATATCTTGTCGGTGGACTGAATTCAATTTTGTATTCGATCGTCTATTTTTATTACGGATTATACGGAATAGCCGCTCAGGCGTTTCTTTTTTCATTCCCGATGCAGATAATCACATTTTTTAACTGGAAGAAGAATACCGAAAAAGAAACCATGAAATTCAAAAGGATGAAAAAAAGGCAGCTTGCTTTTTGCGTTGCTCTGTTTGCAGTGATATGGACAGCACTGTATTTCACTCTCAAACACTTCGGCTCGGACTATGCCGTGTTGGATAATACGGTTACACTTTTCGGAGCATTTACCTCTGTTTTGACGGCACTGACATTTATTGAGTATGCGTATATGACTTTGTTCGGTGCAATTCTTAATGTTTTTCTTTATATTCAGGTGATACCTGCACATCATGAACAGATCACTTATCTGATTTACAGCATTTATTCGCTGGTCTGCGTTTCCATGCATGTGGTAAGAGTTATAAAAATTTGGAAAAACCAAAATGCCCCGAATCATGAAAAAACAGATAATGCTTTTGAACGGCAGTATGTTATCTCATAAACATCCGCAACGCACATATTCTTCATAAGCTCTTATATTGGATTCAGGATAGAAACCTTTTTCATTGAATGGATCGGATGCAGGCAAAGGAAGTGCATTATCGTATTCTTCGTTGATTTTTTTCTTGCGGAGCAATGCTTCGCAGGTATCACCTTCGGTAAATGATTTATCGTAGGTGAAATTTATCGCTTCAGTTGATTTTCAACGATAAAAAAGCCTTGCTGTCATAAAACAGATAGCAAGACTTTTTTCATTTATTCGGGCATTCAATCACTATTATGCTGTATTGCCTTAAAATTATCTCTGATTTCTTCAACGGTACCTGTGGTTAAATAAAAATCATATTCAAACGGCTTATAGCTTTCAAACTGCCATTCATTTGCAGTCTGTGTAACGGCAAAATACGAGGTTGCATTATCCTTTGAAGCATCCTTTTTGCTTGTTTCGTTTCTGCCGAAAACACCGCTGAGAAAATCGATATCCTTTAGCGGTGAATAAAGTGCTATTCCGAAGCTATCTTCAAATTGACCCGTAAAAGCCGCCCAGTTTTCCGTTGATTTGAAATGCGGATAGCTTATTGCCCAAAAATCAAGTGAAGCTTCAACATCAGGTGTATCACCCGTCCACGGTTTATC
>JAZUJI010000031.1:0-6127 GCA_045642685.1 Acutalibacteraceae bacterium
CTGTCTGTCTGTCTGTCTGTCTGTCTGTCTGTCTGTCTGTCTGTCTGTCTGTCTGTCTGTCTGTCTGTCTGTCTGTCTGTCTGTCTGTCTGTCTGTCTGTCTGTCTGTTAGGATTGTCGCACGCTCCATGATTTGTGTCAACTCCTTATTCGCATTTTATCAATAATTTTTCATCATGTCAACTGCTGTTTCTTATTTATAATAAAATTCAAACATGGTTTTTTCCTTATTTGCGGTCTTGAATTATTGCAGAATCAATGGTATAATGATATTTCAATGTACCGTTACAGATGGGAGGATTTACTGTGCCGATAAAAATTGACGGCAATCTGCCGGCGAAAGCCAGCCTTGAAAGCGAAAATATTTTCGTTATGACCAATGAGCGTGCCAGTATGCAGGACATTCGCCCATTGAAAATTCTGATTTTGAACCTGATGCCGACCAAAATCACAACCGAAACGCAGTTGCTGCGTTTGCTCAGCAACACGCCCATTCAGGTTGAAATCGACCTGCTTCAAACCGCAACGCATCAATCCAAGCACACCTCTGTTGAGCATATGCTTGCATTTTACAAAACTTTTGACGAGGTGAAAAACAGCAAATACGACGGCATGGTCGTGACCGGCGCACCCGTTGAAAAACTGGAATTTGAAGAGGTTGACTATTGGGATGAGCTTTGCCGGATTTTTGACTGGGCCGATCACAATGTCTATTCCACATTCCACATCTGTTGGGGAGCGCAGGCAGGCTTATACTACCGCTACGGTCTGAAAAAGTATATTTTAGACCACAAAGTATTCGGTATCTTCAAGCACAAGGTGCTTGACCCTTATCATCCGCTGCTGCGTGGCTTTGACGATGAGTTTTATGTTCCGCACAGTCGCTATACCGAAGTGCATTTTTCCGATATCAATCTCATAAAAGATTTACAGACGCTCTCCTATTCCCCTGAATCAGGCGTGCATCTGCTTTCCGATATGAAATGCCGCAATTTCTACTCCCTCGGTCATTCCGAATATGACCGTGATACACTGGCAAAAGAGTATTTCCGTGACCGTGATGCAGGATTAGATACAGCGGTTCCCGTCAACTATTTCCCGAACGACGACCCGTCACAGCCGCCGATCGTTAAATGGCACGGTGCCGGAAGTCTTCTGTTTTCAAACTGGCTGAACTATTTTGTCTATCAGCAAACACCCTATGACTTATCCACCATGTTCTAAACCAAAAATTGCAAAAAAAATAATAAAAGCAATTCTGAGATATGAAAAAATCACGGATCTCAGAATTGCTTATTTTATTTGGCTTCGGCAGTTCCTGCACTATTTTGCTTTTGCAGTTTTAGAAGAAAAGCGGTTTGCTGCGATAAGCTTTACTTCGGTTCGGCTTTCATCTCGTTCAACAAGCGGCTTTACGCCGTTCCTGACACATTCCGCTGTTACCGTCACTTTGCTGACCGTTGGGTCAGATGGAATACCGTACATGATCGGTAAAAGCGTTTTTTCCATAATAGAACGCAAACCTCTTGCGCCGGTTTTCTTTTCAAGCGTTTTGTCCGCAATCGCTTCCAGTGCTTCACGCTCAAATTCCAGCTCAACATTATCCATACCGATGAGCTGTTGAAATTGCTTGACAATGGAATTCTTCGGTTCAAGCATAATGCGAACCATTGCATCCCGATTCAGCTCATGCAAAGCCGTCATCACAGGCAAACGACCGACCAACTCGGGTATCAAACCGAATTTAACTAAATCCTGGTGAACGGCCTCGCCCATCAGGTATTCTTCATCCAGCTTGCTCTTATCCATAATTTCGGCTTCAAAGCCCAACGCCGAACCGCCGATTCGCTTTTCGATAATCTTTTCGATACCTGCAAACGCACCGCCGCAGATAAACAGAATATTCTCCGTGTTTATCTGAATGAATTCCTGCTGCGGATGCTTGCGTCCGCCTCCGGGCGGAACATTGGAAACCGTACCTTCCAGAATTTTCAGCAAAGCCTGCTGGACACCTTCACCACTGACATCACGGGTAATCGAAGCATTCTCACTCTTGCGGGCGATCTTATCAATTTCATCGACATAAATAATGCCTCGTTCCGCTTTGGCAACATCAAAATCTGCCGCCTGAATCAAACGGAGCAGAATATTTTCAACATCTTCGCCAACATAACCGGCTTCGGTCAGCGTTGTGGCATCGGTAACGGCAAACGGTACATCCAGTATTCTGGCAAGTGTTTGAGCAAGCATGGTCTTGCCGACACCCGTCGGACCAAGCATAAGGATGTTGCTCTTTTGGATTTCCGTTTCGGCATCCTCACCGAAATAAATCCGCTTATAGTGGTTATAAACCGCCACACTCAGCACGATTTTTGCTTCATCCTGACCGATGACATACTCATCAAGCTGCTTCTTGATTTCCATCGGCTTGGGCAGTACGAAGTCGCCCTCCTCGGTGCTTTTTTTGTTCTTACGGTATGCGGCGTTTTCTTCCTCAATAATGTTCCGGCAAAGCTCAACACATTCATCGCAAATAAACACGCCGGGCCCGGCAATCAGCTTATCAACCTGATTTTGTGTTTTGTTGCAAAAAGAACAACGCATCTGCTTTTCTCTGGATTCGCCATCTCTCGGCATTTTACATTCTCCTCAAAAACTTATCTCTTCAAAAGGACCCGATCAACCAAGCCGTAATCAGCGGCTTCCTGCGCTGTCATCCAATTGTTACGGTCGGTATCTTTGACGATCTCATCGAACGGCTTGTTGCAGTTGGCAGCAAGGATCTCGTTCAATTTCTTTTTGGTTCTGAGAATATGCGCCGTTTCGATTTCGATATCGGATGCCTGACCCTGCGTGCCGCCGAGCGGCTGATGGATCATAATTTCAGCATTGGGCAGAGCGTAACGCTTGCCTTTGGTGCCGGATGAAAGCAAAAATGCACCCATACTCGCCGCCATACCCATGCAAATGGTCGAAACATCGCATTTGATATACTGCATAGTGTCATAAATCGCCATACCGGCTGTAACTGAACCGCCGGGGCTGTTGATGTAAAGGCTGATGTCCTTTTCACTATCCTGCCCTTCGAGGAACAGCAGCTGCGCCACGACAAGGCTCGCCGTCACATCGTTCACCTCATCGGAAAGCACAATAATGCGGTCACTCAGCAGGCGTGAAAAAATGTCAAACTGGCGTTCTCCACGATTGGTCTGTTCAATAACATAGGGTACCAAACTCATTCTGTCCATGTTTCTTTTTCCTTTCCTGATAAAATAGATATGTGGTATGCTTTACCATTGAAATTTGACCGGCAGAAAATACGGATCTCTGCCGGTCATCGTGATACGGTATTATTATAGTCGGGGTAAACTGCAAATTATTCAGCAGCTTCTTCCTTTTCTGCCGCTTCATTCTTCTCAGCCTGTGAAGCAGCCTTCTTGGCAGTAGCCTTTCTCGGCTTCTTCGCAGCGGCTTTTTTCGCAGTTTTTGCGTTATCGACAACGATCTTCATAGCCTTCTGTACGGCAATGTCACCCTTGATTCCCTCAACAGGAGCAATCTTCTTGACGGTTTCGACATCAATTCCGTAGGTAGTGGCAATCTTGTCATACTCGGCATTTACATCATCATCGCTGATTTCGACACCTTCAAGCTCGGCGATCTTTTCAAGAGTCAGTCGAAGCTTGACCTGCTTCTCTGCCTCGGTGCGGATCTGCTCATCCAGTGTCTTTTCGTCCATTCCGGTATAGGCAAGGTACTGTTCGAAGCTAATGCCCTGCGAACGGAAACGCTCAATGAAGTTATCTTTATTCTGCTTTGCCTGCTCATCGATCATAATGGCGGGAATTTCCGCTTTCATGTTTTCAACAAGCTGCGTTCTAAGCGCATTTTCAAACGCATCATCTGCGTGCTGCTGCTTATGTTCAAGCAATTCCTTCTTAATGCCGTCCTTCAGTTCGGCAAGGGTATCGTATTCACCGAGATCCTTGGCAAATTCGTCATCCAACTCCGGAAGTTCCTTAACAGAAAGGCTATTAAGCTTAACCTTAAACACGGCAGGCTTGGAAGCAAGTTCGGGTGTATATTCCTCGGGGAAAGTGACATTCACATCAAATTCCTCACCGATCGTATGACCGACGATCTGATCTTCAAAACCGGGGATGAAGGAGCCGGAGCCGAGGGTAAGATCATAATCCTCACCTTTGCCGCCCTCAAAAGCAACACCGTCCGTAAAGCCTTCAAAATTGATGTTTGCGATATCGCCCATGGCAGCGGCTCTGTCGTCAACATCGATCATTCTGGAATTCTGATCACGAAGATGATCAATCTCATGGTTGATCTCATCATCGGTCACTTCTGCATTTTCTTTTTCGGCGCTCAGTCCCTTGTACTCGCCGACATCCACCTCGGGCTTTGTGGCAACTTTAATGGTGAATTCCACGCCGTTATCACCGATTTCGGAAATATTAGCATCGTACGGCGAGCTGACGGCAGCAATGCCGGATTCTTTGAGAGCCTCATCGACTGCACTCGGGAAAAGATCATCGAGAGCGTCTTCATAGAACACACCCTTGCCGTACATCTTTTCGATCATGTTCATCGGAACCTTACCTTTGCGGAAGCCGGGAATCGAAATACTTTTCTTCTGTTTGTTGTAGACCTTGACCACGGCAACCTTGAAGGTTTCGGCATCAATGGTAACGGTCAGCTCCTGAACATTGGCTTCTGCTTCTTTTACGGATTTCAAACTCATTTTTCAGTCCTCCTAATATTAGACCATAGCATTATAGCAGAAAAAATCCCGCTTGGCTATACTTTTGGGGAAATTTTCAGAATTTTTCAATCAATTTCGGACAAAAACTCAAGCTGTCGCCCGAAATCAGAGAAAATTGTATATTTTCATACTCACCGATGTAGGCGTTTTTGATGGAAATACCGTGCAAATGTGCATAATAACAACGCCGCACATCAAATTCCCTGAGCACCGACACGATTTCTTCGCACACCGCCTTTCGGCTGATTGGCGGATAATGAAGAAATACGATCGGTTCTCCTCCGAGAGCCGCCGCTTTTTCAAGCGACAAACGCAGTCGGCAAAGTTCCCGGTTTAATGCTTTCTCCTCATCCTCTGCTCCGCTGTCATAAAACCATCCCTTCGTTCCGGCAATGGCATATTCGCCGAATGAATAGGCGTTGTTGAACAAAAAGCGAATGGATGAAACCTCTTCTTTCTCTAAGAATGCCGACATTTTCGAGCAGGTTTCCCACCAATAATCGTGGTTGCCCTTCATCAGCAGCTTCTGCCCGGGCAGCGAATCCAAAAATCGAAAATCCGGCAGTGCCTCCGGCAGCTTCATGCCCCATGAAACATCACCGCAAATCAAAACGGTGTCCTCTTCCCGGACAATGGAACGCCAGTTTTCTTCCAATCGGCTCTCGTAGTTCTGCCAGCCGCCGAACACATCCATCGGTTTTTGAACCCCGAAAGATAAATGGGTATCCCCTATTGCAAAAAGTGACATGACAAAACCGTTGCCTTTCGATATTTCTCTGTCAAATATTCAGCATTTCATAAACGGCACGGCGCATATCGGTTTTTTCACGCACATCCGTAAACCGAATCGTTTTCTTCTCCAGCCCCGAAAGCTGAGCCGGGCAGACAACGCCGGTGATTTCTTCCAGCACCTTAGTCATCTCAAACTTTTCGCCCTTTACGAGAGAAGGATCCAGTGCCGACAAAACGCTTGCACAGAATTTATACGGACTTGCCGTTGATGCGATCACGCAAACTGTATTATCGCCGGACGCTGTACGATAATCGTCATAAACCTTGACGGCAACGGCCGTGTGTGTATCGCAAAGATAGTGGTGCTTTTTGTACTTCTCGCCGATGGTCGCTTTGGTCTGTGCATCATCGCAGCAGCCGGCCTCAAAGACCGCCTGCAACTTTTCAAGAATGGCAGCATCCACCTGATAGCGACCGGTTTCCTTGAGCTGCGTCATGTAATCACGGATCTTCGCATCATCGCAGCCGCTCAAAAGATAAAGCAAACGCTCCAGATTGCTGGAAATCAGAATATCCATAGACGGAGAAATGGTCGTAAAGAAGCTGCGGTTGCGATCATAGA
>JAZUJI010000032.1:0-3901 GCA_045642685.1 Acutalibacteraceae bacterium
TCGGTGAGCTTTCGCAAGGGCTTGTTTCATGTGCAGGATGCCGCATCACAGCTTTGTGCGGCGGCACTTGACCCGCAGCCGGGCGATACGGTGCTGGATTTATGTTCGGCTCCGGGCGGCAAGGCGTTCACAGCGGCGCAGCGCATGAACGACAACGGCAAAATCATTTGCTGCGATATCCATTCTCACCGTTTGGCTTTGATCAAAGAGGGAGCAAACCGTTTGGGGCTGCAGGCGATTGATGTTATGCTCAACGATGCTTCCGTCTATAATGAGCGGCTGCCTATGGCGGAACGGGTGCTTTGCGATGTGCCTTGTTCGGGGCTGGGGATTATTCGCCGCAAGCCCGAAGTCCGTTTTAAGGAACCGGGCGAAGTTGACAAATTGCCGGATTTACAGTATAATATTCTGAATTGTTCTGCCCGATATGTGAAGGCAGGCGGTCGGCTTGTTTATTCCACCTGTGCGCTCAATCCCGGTGAAAATGAAGCGGTAGTGCAGCGCTTTTTGCAGGAACACAGCGATTTTTCGGCGGTTGAACCGACCGTCGGCGGCGAAAAATCTTTTATACGCAGTCATACTTTGACACTGATGCCGCATATCAATCAAACAGACGGTTTCTTTATTGCCGTGCTGGAAAGGAGCAAAGAGGAGTGAAGCAGGATATCAAATCCATGACGCTTGATGAGCTCATTTCGTTCTTTTCCACGCTTTCTCTGCCTGCTTTTCGAGCCAGACAGGTCTGGCAGTGGCTTCATCAAAAAGGCGTTGCGAATTTTGCTTCCATGACGAACCTTTCCAAAGAGTTGAGGGACAAGCTCGATGAAGCCTGTCTGATCCCCGGGTGTGAAATTGAGAAAAAGTCTGTTTCCGCTCTTGACCCGACGGTGAAATATCTGTTTCGTCTGCATGACGGCGAGTTTATCGAAAGCGTGCTGATGAAGTACAAATACGGCTATTCGCTTTGTGTTTCCACGCAGGTCGGCTGCCGGATGAACTGCGCCTTTTGTGCGACCGGTGCAGGCGGTTTTATCCGCAACCTGTCTGCCGGTGAGATCCTCAGTCAGATTCATGCGGCACAAAACGATGAAAATATACGGGTTTCCCACCTTGTACTGATGGGTATGGGTGAACCGATGGATAATTACGAGCAGGTCCTCCGTTTTCTCAACCTCGTCAACGATGAAAACGGTTTGAATATCGGTATGCGCAATATTTCCCTTTCCACCTGCGGCGTTGTGCCCGGCATAGAAAAGCTGGAACGGGAGAATCTGCAATTAACGCTTTCGGTTTCGCTTCATGCACCGAATAACGAGATTCGTTCCTCTTTGATGCCGATCAACCGAAAGTACCCGGTAGAGGAGTTGATGCGGGCGTGCCGGCACTATGCCGATGCGACTTCCCGCCGCATTTCCTATGAGTATACGATGCTCGGCGGCGTGAACGATTCGGATGAATGTGCAAAAGAATTGGCGAGCCTCCTGAAAGGCACGCTGGCACATATCAATTTGATCCCCGCAAACGATGTGACCGAAAGCGGGCTGAAATCCAGCTCACCGGAGCGGATTCGTGCCTTTGCCGATATTCTGGAAAAGGCAGGGCGAACCGTAACCGTTCGCCGCAGCTTAGGCGGCGATATTGATGCCTCCTGCGGTCAGCTGAGAAGCAAGCACATCAAAGCTTGATGATATAGAATCACGCCACGGAAAGGAGAACACACGGGTTTTTTCCCGTGCCGTGCATACGATGAAGATCACAGCAAAAACAGACAAAGGAATTGTCCGAACAAGCAACCAGGATTCTTATGCGGCAGGTGAATTGTCGGGAGGAGTTTCCTGGGCGGTTGTTTGCGACGGTATGGGCGGTGCTGCCGGCGGAAATGTCGCAAGCTCCGTCGCCGTTAAGACGATTTCCCATGCCATTGATGACTGTTACCGGAGCGGAATGAAGCCGCAGTCTATTCTGAATATGCTGGAATCCTCTGTTCACCGTGCGAACGCCTGTTTGCTGGATATGGCGGAACATGATGAAAGCCTCAGCGGAATGGGCACCACCTGTGTCGTGGTGCTGATTGCAGATTCAGTTGCTTATGTTGTTCATGTAGGTGACAGTCGTGCTTATATTATTTCACACGACGGGACGCTTCGGCAGATCACCAGGGATCACTCCTATGTGCAGGATCTGGTCGAGCAGGGCAGCATCACGCAGGATGAGGCACGCACCTATCCGGGCAAGAATATCATCACCCGGGCTGTTGGTGTCAGCGAGGATATTCGTGTGGATTTTGCCGAGGAAACACTGCATGAAGAGGATGTGCTTTTGCTTTGCACCGACGGTTTGACCAATTATGTCACGGATGAAAAAATTGCTGAAATAATTGTCAGCTCCACCCACTTTGAGTACGCCGAAAAGTTAGTTCAGACCGCCAACGAAAACGGCGGCGGAGATAACATTACGGTCGTGACGATCGCTTCATAAAGGAGGGCAAGGAACCATGGAAAACTATGTCGGAAAACGAATTGATGATCGTTATGAGATCCATGAGATTATCGGCGTCGGCGGTATGTCCTATGTTTATAAGGCCTATGACTGCATCGACGACCGGATCGTTGCCGTGAAAATTCTGCGGGAAGAATACCTTGCCAACGAAGCGTTTCGCCGCAGATTCAAAAACGAATCAAAATATATTGCCGTTCTCTCTCACCCCAACATCGTAAAAGTGTACGATGTCAGCTTCGGTGACCGGCTGCAATATATCGTAATGGAATATATTGAGGGGATCACGCTCAAGGAATATATTGAGCGTCAGAATGTCATTTCTTCCAAGGAAGCCGTGCATTTTCTGACGCAGATTCTGCGTGCCCTGCAGCACGCCCATGATAAGGGCATTGTTCACCGTGATATCAAGCCGCAGAACATTATGCTGCTGCAAAACGGCACCATAAAAGTGACGGATTTCGGCATTGCCAGCTTCAGCCGCAGCGAAACCCGTACCATCTCCGACGGTGCCATCGGTTCGGTGCATTATATCAGCCCCGAACAGGCCAAAGGTGAGTTCACCGACGCAAAAGCAGATATTTATTCGGTCGGTGTTATGATGTATGAAATGCTCACCGGTCAGCTTCCGTTCCAGTCGGACAGTGCCGTATCGGTCGCTCTGATGCAGGTCAACGATGAGCCGGTCGCACCGAGAGAGGTCAACGGTAATATCCCGGTCGGTCTGGAACAGATCACCATGCGTGCCATGCAAAAGGACCCGAAGCTTCGCTATCAGTCTGCGGCGGAAATGCTGCTGGATTTGGATGAGTTCAAGCGTAATCCGTCCATCAAATTTGATTATTCCTATTTTGTTGATAATGAGCCGACAAAGTATATTGACCGCACGATGACCTCGACTACACCTAAGGTGCGCGAGGATGTGCCTGAAAAGACAGACGAAGAGGATAATACAACCATAGACGATGATGAGGCGGAACGCAACACAAAGCTGATTCCCATTCTCACCGGCGTGGTGGCCGGTTTGGCTGCTGTTTCGGTGCTGATTGCGGCATACCTGTTTTTCTTCACCGATGTGATGAAGTCAAACAAGCTGGAAGTGCCGAACTTTATCAACAAAAACTATGAAACCGAAATCGTCGGCAATGAAGCTTACAAGGATTTTAAGATCGAGCCGGTCTATGAGTATAATTCCGGTGCGCCGTACGGCGTTGTCGTCAAGCAGGACCCTGAGAAAGGCAAGCGTGTCAAAATCGGTCAGATGATTACCGTCACGGTCAATCAGAACCAGAAAAAAGTACCGGTTCCCGATGTTTACGGGCAGAAGTATGTTGATGCCAATGAAACGCTCAAAGCAGCCGGGTTCAGCACAAGGTATGAAATGAAATATGATGCGTCGGCAGAG
>JAZUJI010000033.1:0-5274 GCA_045642685.1 Acutalibacteraceae bacterium
ACCTTGTCTTCCTAAGACCGCTTGGCCTCCGACTTGGTTTTTGAAAAAAATTTGAAAGTGTCCGTTTTGTCCGCTTTTTCCGTTGTAGAATGTATCATAGGGGCTGCCGACAGAATGACAGCCCACGGTTTTTTCTCCTTATGGTGCACCGTCCGGGTCTTTGTTCTTTTCCCCGGGCGGTGCGTAAAAAAGCCGGCAGGAAATCCCTGCCGACCTTGTTTTTACTGATGTTGATTCTTGCTTTGTGCGATTTCTCGCAGCTCTTTCACGATTAACCGTTCCACATAATGCGGACATCTGCGAGCACCACGCTCCCAATCTTCAATGGTTCGTTTTGGAATTTCCATAAGGTATGACATTTGTTGTTGCGTAAGACCTGCGTTGATGCGTTCTTCTCGAATTGACAAGGTATCAGTCCTTTCTCGATTTGATTAAGCTGTAAATGATTTTGGCAACGCCGAAGCAAATCAGCATGGTACCGAGCTGTAAAAGAAAATCTTTCATTTTGCTTGACGATGGCGATAGTTTGGTGTAGGATTAAGGTGCAGGAGGGGGAAGCCTCCCGCACCCGCTGTTTTAATCAACAAACTTGTTGATAAGGATTAACAGCGTTCCTACGAGCAAGTCTATCAAGCCTTGAATTAAGAGTGATTCGTATGTTGGCTTGGTAGGCTTTCTTTTTTGTTTCGCCATCGTTTCCCTCCTTTCCTTAATTTCTGTATTTATTATACCACGCAATGCGTGATTTGTCAATACTTATTTTAATATTTTTTATTTGGCAGGTGATTTTTTGACCGATAAGCAGCGAAAATTTGCCGATGAATATGTGATTGACTGCAATGCTACAAGGGCATACAAGGCAGCATACCCAAGGATCAAAAGTGATGAAGTGGCAAGTGCATCCGGAACACGGTTGTTAGGAAATGTTAAGGTCAAGACCTATATTCAGGAAAAACTCGACGAAATAAGCTCAGAGAAAATCGCCGATGCGCAGGAGGTCATGGAATACCTGACGAATGTGCTGCGCGGCAAGTCAGAATCCGAGGTTGTTGTGGTTGCCGATTACGAAGCGCAGCTTATCAGGAAGAATCCCGACGAAAAGGAACGGCTTAAGGCTGCCGAGCTGCTCGGCAAGCGTTACGGCATCTACACGGATAAGGTTGACCAAACCGTGGATGCCGATTTGAACATAGTGATTGATTATGGAACTGAAGATACAGGCTAATCCGTGTTTTAAGGAGGTTGACCGAAGCGACAAGCGGTATATCGTGATGAAAGGCTCGGCAGGCTCCGGAAAAAGCGTTGACACGGCTCAGAACTACATTCTACGCCTGTTGAAAGACAAAGGGCGCAACCTTGTTGCGATGCGCAAAACGGACATCACAAACCGTGACAGCACCTTTGCCGAGCTTACCGGTGCTATCTACCGGATGTTCGGCGAAAGCAGCGAGCGGTATTGGCGTATCACCAAAAGCCCGATGCAGATCACCTGCATCCCGAACGGTAACATGATTATATTCCGTGGGATGAACGATGATAAACAGCGTGAAAAGCTGAAATCAGTCACTTTCCAAAAGGGCAAGCTTACGGATATTTGGCTGGAGGAAGCAACGGAATTTACACAGGCTGACCTTGAAATCATCGACGACCGGTTGAGAGGCGAGCTTCCGCCGGGTCAGTTTTATCAGATCCGCATGACCTTCAACCCGGTTAACCAAAATCATTGGATCAAGAAGCTTTTTTTCGACATTCCCGACCCGAATGTGCTGACACATTCAAGCACATTTGAACAGAACCGCTTTATTGATGACGCATACCGGGAGCGCATGGAACGCAGACGGCTTGTTGACCCGGAGGGCTACCGGATCTACGGGCTTGGCGAATGGGGCGAAATCGGCGGTCTGATTCTTCATAATTGGGAAGTGAAAAACATTTCCCGGAACCTGTCCGACTATGATGACATTTCCATCGGTCAGGATTTCGGGTTTAATCACGCAAATGCTGTTCTTCTGCTTGGGTGGAAGGACAGCAATATTTATATCCTGCAGGAGCTGTACGGTTTTGAAAATGATTCATCCGAGTGGATAAGTGAAGCACTGAGAATCGGACTGCCGACCGATAAGCGGATGTGGTGCGATTCCGCCGAACCGGACCGCATCAAGATGTGGCAGAAAGGCGGCTTTTACCTTGCCCGGGGTGTTGATAAAGGCGGCTCGGCAGGTTCTGTTAAAGCACAAATTGATTGGCTCAAGGGCGGCACGCTTAAGGGTGAAAAGATCAACAGAAAAATTTATATACATCCTTCCTGCACGAATACGATAAAAGAGATTCAGCAATGGAAGTGGAAGAAAGACGAGCGCACGGGCGAATATCTCGATGAGCCTGTGCCGGTCATGGACGATGCCATGGCAGCACTCCGTTACGGGGTGGAGGGATGGCGTAAAGCAAAGGTTTGGCTTACATGAGGAGGATATATGATAAGCATTTCGGACATTAAGCGGCTGATCGACAACGACAGTACAAGCGAGCGTAAGAAATTTGCCCGCATCGGCAGACGGTATTATGAGGGTCAGCACGACATTTTGAATTATAAGCTATATTACTACAACGGGAACGGAGAGCTTGTGGAAGACAAGATCCGCAGCAACATCAAAATTTGTCACCCGTTCTTCACGGAGCTTGTTGACCAGTGTGTTCAGTATATTCTTTCCGGTGATGACAGCTTTGTGCGTTCAGATGACCCGGAGCTTCAAAAGGAGCTTGACCGTTATTTTTCAGATTCGTTTCGTGCCGAGCTTTCAGACGCTCTGACGGACTGCTGCGCCAACGGGTTCGGCTATATGTATGCCTATAAAAACGCCCAAAACCGTACGGCATTTGAGTATGCGGATGCCATGGGTGTCGTTGAGGTGCGTGCCAAGGATACCAGTGATAAGACGGAATATGTAATCTATTGGTATATTGACCGCATCGACAAGGGTAAAAAGCAAGTTAAGCGCATCCAGGTGTGGGACGACAGCCAAGTCACATATTATGTGCAGGTTGACAGCGGAACGGGAAGCGGCAAAATCGTTCTTGATGAGGAAGAACCGGTCAATCCGAGACCTCATGTCACCTACGAGGTACCAGACGAAGAAGAGGGAACATACGGCGACCGCCTCGGTTATATTCCGTTCATTCGCATGGATGCCAACCGTAAGCAGTCAAGCCACCTTGCGCCGGTCAAAGACCTGATCGACGATTACGACTTGATGGCGTGCGGATTATCCAACAACTTGCAGGATGTTTCCGATGCTCTTTATGTCATTAAGGGATACGAGGGCAACAACCTGGACGAGCTTGTTCAAAACATCCGCACAAAAAAGCATATCGGCGTTGATTCCGACGGCGATGTTGATATTAAAACGATTGACTTGCCGTATGAAGCACGGCTAAAAAAGCTTGAGCTGGACGAAAAGAACATCTACCATTTCGGAATGGGATTCAACCCGACACAAGTCGGGGACGGCAACATCACCAACATTGTTATCAAAGCCCGTTATACATTATTGGACATGAAGTGCAATAAAATGATGAACCGCCTGCGTGATTTTCTCGGCAAGCTTGTTAAGATCGCCCTTGAAGAAATCAACGAGGTGAACGGGACCGCTTACAGCGCAGAGGATATTTACTACCTGTTCGAGCGTGAGGTGATGACCAACGCTACGGATAACGCCCAAATTGAGCTTATTGAAGCACAGACGAAAGCGGCAAAGGTCAACTTGCTGTTGAGCCTTGAAACGCTGTTTGGCTCCGACACGGTCATTCAGGAGGTGTGCAAGGTGCTTGATTTGGATTATGAAGAAATCAAAGATAATCTTCCGAGCCAAGAGGACGAGCTTGCAGCCGCTTATTCGGATGCTGACGCCATATCGGTCGAAGATGCCGTATGAACAAGCGACAAAAAGAAGTGCTGCAGCATCAGCTGCTGACCGAACAAAGTGCGATCGACGGGCTTCGGGAAGCGTACAAGACCGCTTTGGATGATATTGAAGCCAAAATCGCTTATCTGAACGCACGCACGGATTCCGAGAACATGGCGTCCATCGTCTACCAAAAGCAGTACCAAGAGGCACTGAAGCGGCAGGTAAGCGGCGTTCTTGATACTCTTCAGGGCGAACAGTTCGACACCATCGGGGATTTCCTTGTTGATTCCTACAGCAACGGTTATGTCGGTGCGATGTATGATGTGGACGGTCAAGGTATCCCGATTATTTCGCCGATCGACCAAGAACAAGTTGTCAAGGCCATTACGACCGATTCCAAGCTGTCGAAGCCGCTGTATAACAGCCTCGGCGAGGATGTGGACGGCTTAAAGTCCGCAATTCAAAAGGAAGTGTCTACGGGCGTGATCCGTGGTGCTTCCTACGGCGAGATTGCCAAGCGGATTGAAAAGCGAATGGTCGGCGATTACAAAAGATTCAACGGCGGAGCTTATGCAAAGGCTGCCCGCATCGCCCGAACCGAGGGACACCGTGTGCAGAACACCGCTGCATACGACGCTCAAAAAGCTGCACAAAGCAAAGGCGCAAACATCGTCAAGCAATGGGACGCCACACTCGACGCACGCACAAGGGATTCGCACGCAAAGGTTGACGGCGAGCTGACAGCGGTTGACGAAAAATTTTCCAACGGGTTGCTGTTCCCCGGTGACCCGCACGGTGCGGCAGCCGAGGTGTGCAACTGCCGCTGTGCTTTGCTTCAAAGAGCCAAGTGGGCACTGGATGCCGATGAGCTGGAACGGCTGAAACAGCGTGCGGAGTATTATGGGCTGGATAAAGCGGATAGTTTTGAGGTGTTTCGGAAAAAATACTTGAAAGCGTTAGACGAAAGTGATATAATTAACTCAGGTGGATACTCTGGCGCCAAGAAAACGGATGGATGGCAAGAACGCCATGCAGAAAGAATGTATGAGGAAATAAGACATCGCTCAACTGATGTGCAAAAGATTTCGGAGAGTACACCTTTTACCGAAGATGCGGTTCAGATGATCAAAAATCATATGTTTTTTGATAAACATCCTTTTTCTGACGGTACTGTGAGACAGTTTGACCCTGACTTTGATCAGGCACAAGCTTGGGATCGCTTATCTAAAGGCGAAGGAACTGAAACAGATATTTTATTATTAAAGCATGAATTTGTAGAACTAACTCAAATGCGGATTCATGATTATGATTATGAAACTGCTCATATTATTGCAAATAGCAGACATAATTGGTCACAAAAACTTGATGA
>JAZUJI010000034.1:0-10657 GCA_045642685.1 Acutalibacteraceae bacterium
AGATTAAAACACAGATTGAATCCACAACATCAGATTTCGACCGTGAAAAATTGCAAGAACGCCTTGCAAAACTTTCCGGCGGTGTTGCAGTAATTAAAGTCGGCGCCGCAACAGAAATTGAAATGAAAGAAAAGAAACTCCGCATTGAGGATGCTCTTGCCGCAACCAAGGCTGCTGTGGAAGAGGGCTGCGTTGCAGGCGGCGGTGTCGCTCTCATCAACGCTATTCCTGCTGTTGAAAAGCTTCTTGACAGTGAGGATTCCGATATCAAGACCGGCGTTAAGATCGTTCTGAAGGCTTTGGAAGCTCCGGTTCGCCAGATTGCCGCAAATGCAGGTCTGGAAGGCTCCGTCATTGTCAACGATATCCGCACCAGCGGAAAAATCGGCTACGGCTTCGACTTTGCCAATGAGGCATATGTTGACATGGCTGCGGCAGGTATCCTTGACCCGACCAAGGTGACCCGTTCCGCTTTGCAGAACGCTTCCTCTGTTGCTTCCATGGTTCTCACGACCGAATCGCTTGTTACCGATAAGCCCGACCCGCAGGCTGATGCAGCGCAGGCTGCGGCAATGGCTGCGGCACAGGGCGGCGGAATGTATTAATAGCTGCTGTGATGTGACCGGTCTGCGTTTACAAACGCAAAAAAGTGAGCCGGTGACAAAATAACAATAACGGTGTTTGCGCACAGGCGGATGATCCTTCCGCAGCGCAGGCACCGTTTTTTTGATTATCCGTGTGGCTTAAAACGGATGAATGGATAAGTGCGGTGAGCAAACAAATATTAAAAGGGCTGCTGAACGGTTGATTCAGCAGCCCTTGCTTGATGATTTTGTTGAGTCGGTTTATCCTGCGGTCGCAGCCGTTGTCGTTTCGGCTGCAATGATATCGGCATAGTAGGTGGTCTTCAATTCTTTGTAGATTTTTGCATTGAGCTTGGTGATCATGGCGTTCTTTTCGCCGCCTTCTACGGCATAAACCTTGGATTCATAGGCTTTGTCAAGAGTTTTGGTCACTTCTTCGTTAGCCAGTTTTTCACCGATGGTGAGGTGCCATGTGGGCTTGGCATAGGCTTTTACGAAGTACATAATGTGGTAGCCGTATTCGGTTTCAACGATACCGATATCGCCTTCTTTACGGTTGGGGTCAAGTGCCCAGGATTCAAAGGCTTTCACATACTGACCTCTGCCGACTTTCTCGTAAAGACCGCCGTTCTGGTTGGAACCGGTATCGGCACTTTCGGTAGCGCAAAGCTCAAGGAAGGTTGCGAGCTTGTCATCACTTTCGTTGATCTTTTTCAAAGCAGCTTCTGCGGAAGCTTTCTTTTCAGCCTTATCTTTTGCGGCGTCTTCCGCTTCGGCATCGAACTGATAGAGGATGTGGCGAACATCGACCGGCTTGGTATTATCCTTGTACGGTGTTTTTACCATGAGCAGCAGATAGAAGGTGCCGTTCTCGTCGAACAGATTCTTGTCACCGACCTTTGTGGAATCGGCAAACAGCCAGGTGATGATGCTGTCGGGCAGATTACCGGACAGAGTATCCTTGCGGGCGTAGGAGTTGAGGGTCGCAGCATCGGTTTTATAATCGACGCTTTCTTTCTGAGCGGCAGAAGCGTACTGTTCTGCCAAAGTCTTGAAGGAAGCGGAGTCGGTGATTTTGCCGTACATCTCGTTGGCTTTTTTCTTTGCTTCTTCGTTAGCCTTGGTCTGAGCGGCCTGTGTTTCTTCGGTGGTGGCGTTTTCACCAAGGTCAGGGGTTTCGGCAGTGACTGCAAACAAACGGAAGTCAACACTGCTGTAAGTGGCCTTATCTTTGTTGAATTCTGCCTCGATTACATCATCGGCATAGCCGTCACCGGTTTTTTCAAGCAGATCCTGATAGTAGGAATTGGCAAGCGTTTCACGGTCAACGATTTTCTGGAATACGGATTCGCTCATGCCCTTGCCGTAATTGGAACGGAGGTATTTGCCCAGGGAAATCGTCTGGGAACCGTTCTGCTCGGCACTGTCTTTAATATCCTGACGAAGCTCGTCAAGCATGGAAGCGGCTTCCGAGGTTTCTTCCTCGGTGGCTTTGTAGCCGGCTTTGGCAGCCATATCAGCCAAAACGATGGTACGGCGGAGGTTGTACAGAGCCATATGCTCAAAGTACTGTTTCCAGGTCGGTGTGGTTCCGTCCTCCAGCGTGAAGTCGGAGCCGACATATTCCTGCTCCTCCGGCAGCTTTGAGGGGTCGTAGCCGGTGTACATAACGCCGTAGCCCTCGCCGTAGTAGGAATCGTACTGCTTGGACATATTCAAGTAGTAGTAGTGAGTGGATTTGTAGTAGTATTCGTACTCAACTGCTGAGTAACTCTTGCCGTCAACGGTTTTAATGGTTTTGAAGCGTTCAAAAACGCCGAGGTTGAAGCACGCAACAACGGCGATCGCCAAAGCGATAACGATGCAAACGATGAGTGTGATGATGTTTTTGGTTTGCTGCTTCATGCTGCTCACTGTTACATGATGGGCTTTTTTGCTGTTCTGCTTTGCGCTTTTGGCTAATCTTGCCTTGCGCTCTTCTCTGTAGTCTTGCGCTGTTTTCTTGGTAGCCATTTAATCAATCCTTTTCGATTATGTTATAGTGTAGCCGAAACTAACAAAACACATTATATACTATTTGAAGAAAAGATACAAGCAAATTACCAAAATTTATTATAAAAACCATAGTATCCTGCAAAAAGGTCCGACCGGCTTGTGCGGTCGGACCGGGATCATGCGGTTCAATTGTCTTTCACGGCTTCGGTGACAGCCTTGGCAAGCCCTGCAACCGCCTGAATTTCAGAGGGAATGATGATTTTGGTCGCCTGACCGTCCGCTGCTTTTTCAAAAGCATCCAGGCTGCGGATCGTGAGGAAGCCTTCGCCCGGTTTGGCTTCGTTGATCAGCTGAATGGCTTTGGCTCGTGCCTCTTCCACTTTCAGTATGGCGAGAGCCTCACCCTCGGATTCACGGATCTTGGCTTCCCGTACGGCTTCGGCGTGAAGGATAGCGGACTGCTTGTCGGCTTCGGCGGCAAGAATCTTTGATTCCTTCTGACCTTCGGCAACAAGCACCTGACTGGCTTTTTCACCCTCGGCACGCAGAATGGCTTCACGGCGCTGACGCTCGGCTTTCATCTGCTTTTCCATGGCATCCTGGATTTCTTTCGGGGGAAGAATGTTTTTCAGCTCCACACGGTTGACCTTGATGCCCCACGCATCGGTCGCCTCGTCCAGAATACCCCGTATTTTGGCGTTGATGGTGTCACGGGATGTAAGCGTGTGGTCAAGCTCCAATTCACCGATGATGTTGCGCAAAGTCGTTGCGGATAGATTTTCAATGGCGGAAAGCGGACGCTCAACACCGTAAGTGTAAAGCTTGGGGTCGGTGATCTGATAGAACACGACCGTGTCGATCTGCATGGTAACATTATCTTTTGTGATAACGGGCTGCGGCGGGAAATCCACGACCTGCTCTTTCAGGGATACGATTTTGGAAACACGGTCGATCAGAGGGATTTTGACATGAAGACCGGTCTGCCAGGTTTCTTTGTAGGTGCCCAATCGCTCAATGACATAAGCTTTGGACTGGGGCACGACCTTGATGTTTGCCACAACAAGCAGGATGATCAGAACAGGGAGTGCAATGAGTACATATTGCATAATACAACCTCCGTTATGCTTTATTTTCTTTTTCTACGATCAGTTTTACTCCGTCAATGCGTTTGACGGTCACGGTTTCGTTTTCTTCAATGATGCCTTCGTCCGTACTTCGTGCCGTCCAGACGGTACCCTTGACACGCACTTCACCGCTTGCCTGCAGGTTGTCGATGCGCCGGGTTACCACGCCGGTTTGTCCGATGAAACGATCCGCATTTGTGGGCGAAAAGCGGGCTGCGGTAATCTTTTTCACCAGCGGTCTCGTCAAAATCAGTGCCAGAACCGAAACAACGACAAACAGGACGATTTGCAGCGGAATCGAACCGGAGCAAAGTGCAGTGATCAAGCCTGCCAGAGCACCGGCGGCAAACCAGATCGTGACGAGCTGAACCGTTGCCGCTTCGAGGATAACGAACAGGATGAGAGCAGCTAACCAGACATAGACCATCGGATCACCTCCTTACGGCATCATCGTATCACAGGGGAAATCTCATTGCAAGCAAATTTTTCAGTGAATTCACCTATGATGTGCCTTGTGATATTTTGACCACAATATATTGTACATATTGAACCGGTTTCTACAGGGAGTGGTAGAGATAAAATTGTAAATAAATCGTGAACACACACGAAAAATCACCTCAGAAAAGGTTCTTGAATGAGAAGGAAATGTGCCCTTTCAGTTCTTTCAGCTTCACGATTGTTTCCGCACAGGCCTGGCGGTAATCCTCCCGGGTCAGATAGGGCAAAACCCGCATGGAACTGTTCAGACTTTCAAAATGGTCATGCCCCAGAAAAACCGAAAAAAAGATTTGCTTTTCGTCCCATGCTCCGACAAGATCGACAGCAGCGGATTCGTTGTTCAGTGCCTTTTCGGCAAGCGTCAGCAGCTCTTCGGTTTGCCTGCCGAGAAAGATGGAGGAGGTGACGGCGGTTACAAGAACGACCAGCAAAAGAATAATGGCGATAAGTGTGCGGTTCATTCATCTTCTTCCTTTACGATCAGACTTTTATACCCGGATTCGCCGCAGGTGAGCAGCATCACCTTTTCGAGCGGCACGCAGTTTTGCTGCAGCTGCCGGAGCACATCGTGTTCGGTCAGCCCGGTGCTGCTCAGTGCCGGTTTGAGAATTTTACCGTCGCATACGATCAGATGCTCCAGCTCGCTCTTTTCGGGCTTGACCGGCACCTGCCCCTGACACAGCGGCAGATATTCCTCCTTGAGCATTACACTGACCGTGCCGTTGGTTTCCACAATGGCATATTTCACCTGCGACAGTTCAAAAACATCTTTTTGGCGAAGTGCCGAAAGCAGATCCTGCACGGTAATGCGCAGAGCTTTCATCTTTTTGAAATCCGGTTTCCCGTTGCGCACAAGGATAGCAGGGTGTCCTTCAAACAGCTCACGGCACCGTGTGTTGTGCAGGGTCAGAACGGAGGTGAAGATGGCAAGGCTCACCAGTAAAAGCACAGAGGCGACGGAGTTGATCAGCGGAATATCGTTGTCCTGCAGCGGAATGGCAGCGACCTCGGAAAGCAGGATCGTCACGACCAGTTCGGTGGGCTGCATTTCACCGATTTGCCGTTTTCCCATCAGGCGTACGGCTAAAATGACGGTCAGATACAGAATAACGGCTCGACAGAGTGTTGTAATCAAAAAAAGACCCCCGTTTTTTTGCTTCGGTTATTGACCGAACGAATCTCAAATGATATTATTGTCCAATAAACTGAAAAATACGGGGTGAACCATGAAAAAGTATTCACTCGGCTTCGATATCGGAGGCACAAAGTGCGCTGTTGTGCTCGGTGAGTGCAGCGGCAGCGGCGAAAAATGTCGAATCAACGATAAGATTCGTTTTGCAACCGATTCCGGTCGTGGCTGGCAGGCGGTGGTGGAACAGCTACTGACTTCTGCGGAGGAGCTTCTTCTGCGCAGCGGACACAGGGCAGAGGAATTTATCGGCTGCGGCATCAGCTGCGGAGGACCGCTTGACAGCAAAAAAGGTGTGATCCTCTCGCCTCCGAATCTTCCCGATTGGGATCATGTGGAGCTTGTTCGTATCACACAGGAGCGGCTCGGTATTCCGACTCGTCTGCAAAACGATGCCAATGCCTGCGCTTTGGCGGAATGGCAGTTCGGCGCAGGACGGGGAAGCCGCAACATGATTTTTCTCACATTCGGCACCGGTATGGGCGCCGGATTGATTTTGGACGGGCGGCTTTACACCGGCACAAACGATAACGCCGGTGAGGTCGGACACATTCGCCTGAGTGAGGACGGACCGCTCGGCTACGGCAAAAACGGTTCCTTCGAGGGCTTTTGCAGCGGCGGCGGTATTGCACGGTTGGCTAAACAGATCGTATTATCCGAACAGGTAAAGGGCGTGGTTCCGTCGTTTTTCAACGCACAGACCGGCTGGGATTCCGTGACGGCAAAGTCGGTGGCTCAGGCGGCAGAGCAGGGGGATGAAACCGCCGTAAAAATTTATGATATCTGCGGCGAATATCTCGGCAGGGGCTTGGCGGTGCTGATCGATATTCTCAACCCGGATACCATTGTAATAGGCAGCATCTTTGAGCGGTCATCCGCTTTGCTGCTTAAAAAAATGAATGAATTTATCCACCGTGAAGCCCTGAACGGTGCAGCACAGGTCTGCCGGATCGTGCCTGCCGAATTGGGCGATGCCATTGGCGATTATGCTGCCCTTGGCGTGGCAATGATGACAGAATAACAGAACGGAGAAAGAAAAATGAACACACCGAAAGAGATTTTTGACCGACTTTTTGAAGATAATCCGTGCCTGAACGGCTGTCGGAATGAAATATACAAAGCGTATATTTATTTGCATGACTGTTATACAAACGGCGGCAAGGTGCTGACCTGCGGCAACGGCGGAAGTGCAGCGGATGCCGACCATATTGTAGGGGAACTGATGAAGGGCTTTCTGCTTCGCCGCCCGGTTGAAGGTGAGGCGTTTAACCATGACCGTGATATTCATTCTCACCTGCAGGGCGGTCTGCCTGCCATTTCGCTCAATGCGCATTCGGCTTTGCTGACTGCTTTTGCAAATGATGCCGATTTTGATTATGCCTATGCGCAGCAGGCTTATGCTTACGGCGATCCGAACGATGTTTTGATTGCGTTGAGCACCTCCGGCAATTCCGCAAGTGTCGTGAATGCCGTGCGTGCGGCAGGAGCCAAGCAGATGATCACGATCGGCATTACCGGCGAAAACCGCAGCCTGCTTTCCGACCGCTGCTCGGTCTGCATCCGTCTTCCGCAAAGGGAAACCTATCGGATCCAGGAGCTGACTCTGCCCGTTTACCACTGCCTTTGTGCTATGCTGGAGGCGGCGTTTTTCAGCGAGTGATTTCTTGGGCAATACCGCATCATTCAAAGCGCACGCCTTGTTCGAATATTATTCCGTCAGATTGCCCCAAGATTCCTTGAAATACGAAAGTATGTCTGCAAAATTTTCGAGCTGATCTGACGAAAAATCTTACTTCACGATCCGTTCACCTGAATGGTGCGGTATTGCCCTTGACATAAGTACTTTCCTCCTGTCATATCCTTGTAGGGACAGACAGGAGGTTTTTTTATGAGGTGCATGGTCGAGGAACGGGCGATCGAGCTTGGACGGTATATTGTGCAGAACAACGCAACTGTGCGTGCGGCGGCAAAGCAGTACGGCATCAGCAAATCAACGGTACATACCGATGTTTCACGGCGGCTTTCGGATTTGAACCCGATTTTGTTTGAGCAGGTGCGTGCCGTGCTGGACCGCAACAAGGCACAGCGGCACATTCGGGGCGGTCAGGCGACCCGGATGAAATACAGCCGTGCCGAACGGAACAAAACAAATTGAAATAGTTTTTTTGTGTTACATCTTGAAGTTTTTAGGTTTTGTCTATATAATTAAAGCGATCTGTATGGCTCAAAGGATGTGAACACATGAATTCAAAATACTCAGTTTCTTTGGCGAAAATTATCAGCGAGCAATCGTTCGAGGTGCTTTATGCGCCCTGTGATCCCAAAGAAATCTATGTTTCCATGCAGGAGGTAAATCGCCCCGGGCTGATCCTTTCCGGCTATAACGATTATTTTGACCCGGGCCGTATCCAGTTTTTAGGCTTGGCGGAAATCAACTACATCAACGGTTTATCGCCGCAGGAGCGTCATTTTCGCTTAGATAATTATCTTTCCCGTCAGCCGGTCGTCTGCATTATTACCCGTCACCTTGTTTGCCCTGAGGGTTTTCTTGATTTGGCAAAGCAGTATCATGTGCCGGTGCTTTCCACAAAGGATTCGACTTCGGCGTGTATGTCGGCCATCATTTCTTTCCTCGGGGTGGAGCTTGCTCCCCGCATCACCCGGCACGGCGTACTGGTCGAGGTCTACGGTGAAGGCGTGCTGATTTTAGGTGACAGCGGTGTCGGCAAAAGTGAAACGGCGCTGGAGCTTATCAAAAGAGGGCACCGTTTGATTGCGGATGACGCTGTGGAGATCCGCAAGGTTTCTTCACATACGCTTGTCGGCTCTGCGCCGGACAACATCCGCCATTTCATCGAAGTGCGCGGTGTCGGCATTATCAATGCACGCCGTATTTTCGGCATGGGTGCCGTTAAGCTGACGGAAAAAATCGATATGGTCGTTGAGCTGGAGCAGTGGGACAAGGAAAAGGTCTATGACCGTCTCGGGCTTGAAAACGAATACACCTCTATTTTGGGGATCGATGTGCCGATGACGGTGGTTCCGGTCAAGCCCGGCCGGAATTTATCCATTATCATTGAGGCTGCGGCTATGAACAACCGTCAGAAGAAGCTCGGCTACAATGCAGCCCGTGAGTTATTGCACAGTCTGGGCATGGATGAAGATATTGCCCCGGAAAAAGAAGAAATTGAAGTTTGGCATGATGTTTGAAATTTTGTGTAAAACGGAGGAAACAGATTATGTACAGAGTAGGCGTTGATTTGGGAGGCACCAATATTGCAGTCGGCGTGGTGGATGACAGCTTCAACATCGTCGGCAGAGGAAAATTGAAAACCAATCTGCCCAGACCGGCACAGGCTATTTTTGACGATATTGCGGCAGCAGTCAGAATGGCGGTTGAAGATGCAGGTATCACCATGGAGCAGGTTGCTTCCATCGGAATCGGAGCACCCGGCTCCGTCAATAAAGCAACGGGTATGATCGACTTTGCCAATAACCTTGATTTTAACCATGTTCCGGCAAGGGAAATGCTGAAAAAAAGCCTCGGCTGCGAAAAAATTTACATTGACAACGATGCCAACTGTGCCGCTTTGGGTGAGGCTCTCGCCGGTGCAGGCAAAGGGAAAGACAGCTTTGTCGCCATTACACTCGGCACAGGCGTCGGCAGCGGTATCGTTATTGACGGCAAGCTGGTCAACGGCGTGAACTATGCGGCAGGCGAAATGGGGCACATGGTCATTATGGTAGACGGTGAGCAGTGTAACTGCGGTCGCCGGGGCTGCTGGGAGCGTTACGCTTCCGCAACGGCTCTGATTTCACAGACCAAGGATGCCATGCGCCAGAATCAGGACAGTATTATGTGGAAGCTGGTGGATGACAACATCGACAAGGTGAACGGGATCACGGCGTCTGATGCCATGCGTCAGGGCGATGAAACCGGCAAAAAGGTCGTCGCACGCTACATTTACTATGTTTCGGTCGGCATCATCAATGTCATCAATGCGCTTCAGCCGGAAGTTATTTGCATCAGCGGCGGTATCAGCCATGAGAAAGAAACTTTGCTTCAGCCGATCCGCACACACATCAAGCGTGAACGCTACAGCATCTATTCCGAGAAGCAGACGGAGATCTGCTGTGCGGTGCTCGGCAACGATGCCGGTATCATCGGTGCCGCTTTGCTGGATAAATAATAAACAAAACGACCATAATTTTTATGCGCAGTCGTATGGCAGCTCCGCCGTGCGGCTGCAGCTGTAATATCAGGAGAGAGCAGCATGAGAATTGCCGAAGAACTGAAAAAAACCGGCTGCACAGTCAGAGAAAATGCACCGATGAAAGAGTATACGACCTTTCGTGTCGGCGGTAACGCCGATGTGCTTGTTTTGCCCGAAAACGAAGAACAGCTCCGGGAAGCATATCGTCTTTGCATAGCGCAGGGCATCAAGCCGTTTGTGCTTGGGAACGGATCGAACCTGTTGGTTTCCGATGACGGGCTGGACGGCGTTGTGTTTCGTCTGGGCTCGAATTACGCCCGTATTGAGCCGCTGAGTGACACCGAAATATACTGTACATCCGGCACGAAGCTGTCCGATTTGTGCCTGTTTGCCATGGAAAATGCGCTGACCGGTTTGGAATTTGCTTACGGGATTCCGGGCAGTGCCGGCGGTGCGGCTTTCATGAACGGCGGTGCTTACGGCGGCGAAATGAAGGATGTGCTGATTTCCTGCAATCATTTGGATGAAAACGGCGATCCCGGCACCTTGACCGGGGATGCACTCAAGCTGTCATACCGGCATAGTGCTTATTCCGAAAACGGCTGCCTTATTACGGGCATGACACTTCGTCTGCAAAAGGGCAGCCGGGAGGAGATCCATGCGCAGATGAGGGAGCTGCTTCAGCGGCGTGTGGATAAACAGCCGCTGGATTTGCCGAGTGCAGGCAGTTATTTCAAGCGTCCTGTCGGCAATTTTGCCGGAGCTTTGATCGAACAGTGCGGTTTGAAAGGGCTGCGTGTAGGCGATGCTGAGGTGAGTGAAAAACACGCAGGCTTTCTCGTGAACAGGGGTCATGCCACAGCGGCGGATATTCTCAGATTAGAAGAAACGGTTCGGCAGACGGTTTTGGAAAAAACAGGGGTTTGTCTGGAACGGGAAGTACAATTCATCGGGCGAAAATAACGGAGAAGAAAAATGTCATTTACTACGAATGTGAAGGACGAGCTTTGCGCCGTGACGGATATGAGTCCGTGCTGTTATCACGCAATGACT
>JAZUJI010000035.1:0-4417 GCA_045642685.1 Acutalibacteraceae bacterium
TCTTTGGTGTCAACGGAACAAAATTTCATGCCCCGGATCGGGGAAGAGATGGAATAATCGTAGTTCATCCGAAACAATCCTTTCCTTTCGGTATTGGGATACAGTGTAACGCTCCTATTATACCACAAATTTTCTCTTATACTATACCTATTTTTGAATTTAAAGATTTTTTCATTAAATCCTTTTCCGACGGCTGAAAATGTAAAAAAAGTGCGGGGAAAAAGTTGAAAAAGAAGCTTATTTTTGGTATACTATATTAGTTAAGCCGAATGTCATTATTATCCCTTGAATTTGCACGGAGGAGAACGCTATGACCGATTTTGAGGCAGTCAAAGCCCGGGTGGAGGAGCTGCGCCGCCGGTTGAATTACCATATTGACCGTTATTACAACCAGGATGCTCCCGAAATCAGCGATTATGAATACGATATGCTTATGCGTGAGCTGAAAACGCTGGAGGAAACCGATGAACGGCTGCTTTCCGCAGATTCTCCCACAAGGCGTGTCGGCGGAACGGCGAGCAGCCTGTTTAAGCCCGTGGTTCATTCCGTGCGGATGGAAAGTTTGCTGGATGCGTTCAGCGAGGAGGAATTGACGGACTTTGACCGCCGTGTCCGGCAGAGTGTTTCACACCCGGCTTATGTGGTGGAACCGAAGATCGACGGGCTTTCCGTGAGCCTGGAATACCGCAGCGGCGTGTTGGTTCGGGCATCGACCCGGGGGGACGGCGACACCGGCGAGGATATCACCGAAAATGTGCTGACGATCGCCTCCGTGCCGAAAAAGCTGAACCGGGCTTTGCCGTTTCTGGAGGTACGGGGTGAGGTGTATATGCCCCGTTCCAGCTTCAACGAACTGGTGGCACGGCAGGACGAAGCCGGCGAAAAGCCGTTCAAAAACCCACGCAATGCGGCGGCGGGTTCTCTGCGCCAGAAGGACAGCACCGTGACGGCGAGCCGAAAGCTCGATATGTTTTTGTTCAACATTCAGCAGCTTGAGGGCGAAACGCTCACCTCTCATAAGCAGTCCCTTGATTTTTTGACGGAGCTTGGTTTTCAAACGGTTCCGGGCTATTGCCGCTTTGAAAATTTTGAGGATGCCGTTGCGCAGGTGCGTAGAATCGGCGAAAAGCGTAATGCTCTGCCGTATGATATAGACGGTGCCGTGATCAAGGTGGATGCTTTTGTTCAGCGCAGGCAGATGGGCAGCACGGCGAAATTCCCCCGCTGGGCGATCGCCTTTAAGTATCCGCCCGAAGAAAAACAGACCGTTCTGCGTGAAATAGAAATTGCCGTCGGGCGTACCGGTGTGCTGACGCCGACGGCGGTATTTGACCCGGTTGAGCTGGCAGGCACGACCGTCAGCCGTGCAACGCTCCACAACCAGGATTTTATTGAGGAAAAAGGAATCGCCGTTGGCGATATGCTCGTGGTGCGCAAGGCAGGGGATATTATTCCCGAGGTGCTTTCCGTTGCCGTGCGCAGCGGTGCGCCGGTGTTCCGGATTCCGTGCGTGTGTCCTTCCTGCGGTGCGCCGACGGTGCGGGAAGCCGAAGAGGCCGCCGTGCGCTGCACCAATTCCGACTGCCCGGCACAGCTGCGCCGCAGTCTGATCCATTTTTGTTCCCGGGATGCGATGGATATTGAGTTCCTGGGGGAAGCGGTTACGGATGCACTGGTGGACGCAGGCTTTGTCAAAAGCGTGGAGGATATCTACCGCCTGACCGCTGAGCAAGTCAAAACGCTGGAGCATTTCGGTGAAAAATCGGCTGAAAACCTGCTCAATGCCATTGAGAAATCGAAAGAGAATGACCTGTATAAATTGATTTACGGTTTGGGGATTCGCCACATCGGGCAAAAATCCGCCAAGCTGTTGAGTGACCGCTTCCGGACGATGGAAGCTTTGGCGGAAAGCACGGCAGAGGAAATTGCCGATATTGAAGGGTTCGGCGGCATTATGGCGGAAAGTGTCGCACAGTATTTTTCTCTGCCGCAGACCAAAGCCATGCTTGCCAACCTCAAGGCATTGGGGCTGAATATGTGTTCCCTGCGTGAAACGGAGGATGACCGTTTCGCAGGCAAGACCTTTGTTCTCACAGGCACTCTGCCGACCTATACCCGCACGCAGGCAGGCGAGTTAATTGAAAAATACGGAGGAAAGGTCTCTTCCTCCGTATCCAAAAAAACCGATTATGTTTTAGCCGGCGAAGAAGCCGGAAGCAAGCTGAAAAAAGCGCAAGACCTCGGTATTACGGTAATCAATGAAGCCGAATTTATCGCCATGCTCTCATAATGTGCCGTCATAAAAGGCACGAACAAACCAGATGTTTTCTGCCTCAAAGCTTTTGCCGTTGAGGTAATTGAGGATTCCGGCGTCGGTGGTGAACGCAAACTGCAGCCGATAGGAATAAAGGCATTGCTTCTTGTAGCCTTTTTCCTTATTGAGTGCGTTGGTGCCGTACTTTCCGTCCCCGAGCAGCGGGTGCCCGATGAACGCAAAATGCGCCCGGATCTGATGGGTGCGCCCGGTGAGCAGTTCGACACGAACGAGGCTCAGACGGTCTTTTTCATCCAGCACCCTGTATCGGGTGCGGATCTGCTTGCCGTTTTCAACGGGGTGTGAGGTGACGGTGACCTTGTTTTTCTTTTCGTCTTTCCAAAGGTATCCGCTCAGAGTTGCCTCGGGCTTATCAAAGTGACCGTGCGCCAGGCAGAGATAGGTTTTGTTCAGCTCCCGATCCTTGATTTTTTGGTTAAGGATCCGCAGACTTTCCGCATTTTTGGCGGCGATGACAATGCCGCCCGTGTTGCGGTCAATGCGGTTGGCTAAAGCTGGAGTAAAGGAGTTCTCCTTGTCAGGCTGATACTCGCCTTTCTCAAACAAATACCGTTCGACCCGTGCAATGAGTGTGTCGGCGTATTCCCGGTCGTCCGGGTGACAGAGCAGACCGACTTTTTTGTCGAGCAGCAGAATGTTGTCATCCTCATAAAGAATGTCCAGCTTTTTGGAAGCACTCATAAAATCGTATTTTTTCTGTACCGGCTCAAAAAATTCATCGTTGATGTACAGCTCGATCAAATCTCCGGCTTGCAGACGGGTGGAAATTTCGCCCCGTTTGCCGTTGATTTTGATTCGCTTGGTGCGGATGTATTTGTACAGCATCCCCTGGGGCAGACGGGGAACAGCCTTGGTGACGAATTTGTCCAGTCGCTGACCGGCATCGTTTGCGTTGATTGTAAAGCTTTTCATCTTGTCGTTTCACACTCCGATTGATTCGCCGTTCCGGTTACGGCAACGAGAATCATACCACATTTTTACGAATTTTACAACAAGAGGATTTTTCGCATGGATCGTTTTGTTCTTCATTCTAAATACAAGCCGATGGGGGATCAGCCCGAGGCGATCGCCAAACTGGTGGACGGTGTCCGAAAGGGCTATGCGGAGCAGACCCTGCTCGGCGTGACCGGTTCGGGCAAGACCTTTACCATGGCAAATATCATTGAGCAGGTGAACCGGCCGACCCTTGTTCTGGCTCATAACAAAACACTTGCCGCTCAGCTCTGCACGGAATTTCGGGAGTTCTTCCCCGAAAACGCCGTGGAATATTTTGTGTCGTATTATGACTATTATCAGCCGGAGGCGTATGTGCCGACCACCGACACCTACATCGAAAAGGATTCGGCGGTGAACGATGAAATTGATAAAATGCGCCACTCCGCCACCTGCTCCCTTGTCGAAAGACGGGATGTTATCATCGTGGCAAGTGTGTCGTGTATTTATACCTTGGGCAGTCCGTTTGATTATAAAAATATGCTCATTTCTCTGCGCCCCGGCATGGAAAAAAGCCGGGATGCTCTGCTGGCAAAGCTGGTGGATATTCAGTATGAGCGCAACGATGTCAACTTTGTGCGCAACAAGTTCCGTGTGCGCGGCGATGTGGTGGAAATTTTCCCTGCCTATTCGTCGGAGAATGCCATTCGGGTGGAATTTTTCGGCGATGAAATCGACCGAATCACCGAGATCAACGCCTTGACGGGCGACATCAAAGCGGTGCTGAATCATGCCGCCATTTATCCGGCGTCGCATTATGTGATCGCCCGTGACAAAATGGAGCAGGCGATCGAACGCATTGAAAAAGAGCTTGCCGTCTGCTACGATAATTTTGTCAGGAACGGTCAGCTCCTCGAAGCACAGCGCATCAAACAGCGCACCGAATACGATATGGAAATGCTCCGCGAGACCGGCTTCTGCAAAGGGGTCGAAAACTATTCGCGTGTGATGAGCGGCCGCGCCCCCGGTACGGCTCTGTTCACGCTGCTTGACTTCTTTCCCGAGGATTTCCTGCTGTTCGTGGATGAATCCCACGTTACGCTCCCGCAGGTGCGGGGCATGTTCGGCGGCGACAAATCGCGCAAGGAT
>JAZUJI010000036.1:0-3475 GCA_045642685.1 Acutalibacteraceae bacterium
GGCGAACCAAACGCAAATCCCGTTTCGTCATCTGCACCTCGTCACCCTGCAAATAGATCCGGGTAGACACGCTGACATACAGCTTCATCAAACTATCCGCCGGCAAACGCTCGGAGATAACCGGATTCAGAGCGTGCAAGCCCTCAAAGATGACCGCATCGCCCGGCTTCAGCCGGATTTCAAAGGCATCATCCTGCCGCCTGCCGGTCACAAAATCATACTTGGGCAAAAAGCTGTGACCGCATTGTGCCAAATTCGTCATCACACGGTTAAGAAGCTCCAATTCCAAGGCGGTCACCGTTTCATAATCCGGCTTTTCGTTTTTCTCCGTCTTAAACTCGCTGCGGTTTCTGTAAAAATCATCCAGCGAAACGGTATAGGCGGTATGACCTTTTTGCGCCAGTTTTTCGGAAATCTTTCCGGCTGTTGTCGTTTTACCTGAAGAACTGGGTCCTGCCAACAGGACGATTTCAGCCGAATTGTTATTCGTGATTCGTTCAACGGTTTGATTCAGCAAACGGTCATAACGCTCTTCTGCCCGTTTAATAAGGATCTCCGGTTCACGCTTTGCACAGGAATTGATCTCACTGACATGATTCAAAACATCAGCCACGAAAAAACACCTCTTGTTTTATGAGATAGCTTCCTTATTATATTCCCGGCAAAACTCACTTATGCGGCTTTTTCGCTGCATAAGCTCATCAAAGCGGCTGTTATATTCATAGGGATATTTGAAATTGAAGATACGCTCAATGTGATTCAGCCCGGGTGCTTTCAGCTTGGTCACCGCACCCGCGCCGACGGCAAGCACCGTATGAAGCTCCTCCATCATATATACATTATACAAACACTCGTGCCCCGGCAGGCACCAGCCGACATTTTCAAGGTTGCCGACGCAGCGGCTCTGCCGATACATATAGTACGGGATATACCCGTTTTCACGCAGCGTACGGTTAGCGTAATCCACCATCTGTCTGGCGGTGTCATCTGTGTTCAAATCGGCATTTTCCTGTGCCACCAAACGGCTTGAGCGTTTCAGTGCCAGCGCATGGACCGTGATATTCTCCGCCCCTAACGAAGCCGCTTTACGGAGCGAGGCGCAAAAACCTTCGACCGTATCGCCGGGCAGCCCGGCAATCAAATCGGTGTTTATTGTATTGAACCCGATTTCCTTTGCCAGCCGGAACGCATCCACCGCCTGCTGTGCTGTATGTTTACGCCCGACAGCGCAAAGCACCCGGTCATCGTAGGTCTGCGGATTGATGCTCACACGGTCAACACCGCTTTGCTTCAGGGTAAGCAGCTTTTCACGGGTAATTACATCTGCACGACCTGCTTCAAAAGTATATTCCCGGCAGGAAGATAAATCAAAGCTCCGGCTAATAGCGGAAATCAGACCGTCAGCTTCTTCAACGCTCAAAATGCCTGGCGTTCCGCCGCCGAAATAAACACTTTCCAGCCGCAGCCCGTTCGCTTTTGCAATTTGCCCGGTCAATTCAATTTCATTTTTCAGATTTTCCAGGTACGGATCCAGCAGTTTTTTTGCGTTGGCGTTTGTGATGGAATGTGACACAAACGAACAGTAGCTGCATCGGCTCGGGCAAAACGGAATGGACACATACAGACTAAACGACTCCGGTCGATTCTGCGCAAAAATATCCCGCTGCGCTTTTGCAACCGTATAAGCCAGATCGGTTCGTTCTTCGGATACATAGAGCTTGTTCCGAAAATATTCCTTTGCCTTTTCTTCACCGATTTCATTCACAAGCGTATTCATCAGCTTTGACGGACGAACGCCGGTCAACATTCCCCACACCGGCTCCGTGCCGGTCAGCTCCGTCAGAACACGGTAAAGACACAGGGCTAACAGGTATTCCGCCTTTTCATTCTCACATTTTTCGCTCTCGATCTGCTTTTGACATTCCTTGCCGTTCACACAGGCAAAAATGCGGTATTGAAAACCGTCCTGCCGCACCATTTCGGTGACGATTCGGTCTTCGGTATCCTCCGATGCTTCATATACCAGCTTTATATCCTCATTCGGATAAAACATTCGGCAGATATTTTCGATTTCGTAATGAAAAGGGTGATTTAAGATATAAATCTTCACTTCATTTTCCTCAAATAACGATTGCGTTTTTTCTCAAAGCCAATGGCAGTAGCACGGTTATGCCCCGGAAAAACATCCGTTTCGTCCGTAAACGCAAGAAAATTTTCAAGGGATTTCATCAGCATATCAAAATCACCGCCGGGAAAATCCGTGCGTCCGACCGTCAGACAAAACAGCGTATCACCGGTATAGACAGCCTGATTCTTTCGGTCATAATAACAGACCGAACCGGGAGAATGACCCGGGGTGTGGATCACTTCAAATTCCGTGTCGGCAAAAGGCAATCGCTCGCCGCCGTTCAAAACAATATCCGCTTTCATATTCCGGAGAGATTCGGGCAGCTCGGCATCACCGGCTAAATTATACTGCGGATCGGTCAAGCAGATTTCATCGTCCTTATGAATCGCAACCTTTACATCCGGATAAAGCTCACGCAAGCCGTTTACCCCGAAAATATGGTCAAAATGCCCGTGTGTGAGCAGAATATACTTCAAATCGAACCCGGTCAAAGCCTGCTTTAATTCCCCGCACATCACAGCCGGGTCGATCACACAAGCCTGTTTGGTTTCATCGTCGGTCAAAATATAGCAGTTTGCCCCGATTTGACCAAGGGGCATACAAATCCGATTCATCTTATTCCCTCACTTATGCCTTTTTCCAAATATCGGTATCGAGTAGGATCGTTACGGGGCCGTCATTGAGCAGGGTCACTTTCATATCGGCGCCGAAAACACCGTTTTCCACTTTTCCGACTCCGTTTTCTTTGAGCAAAGCGGAATACCGCTCATACAGGTGTTTGGCTTCATCCGGAGCAGCTGAAGATGTGAACGAGGGACGATTCCCTTTTTTGCAGTCAGCGCACAGTGTAAACTGGGATACAACCAAACATTCTCCGCCGATATCGCACACCGACCGATTCATTTTTCCGGCTTCATCTTCAAAAATGCGAAGCTTGGCAGTTTTGGCGGCAAGCACCTGCGCCTGATCCTCGGTATCACCCTCCACCACACCGAGCAAGATCAGCAAACCTTCTTTTACGGCTCCGACTGTTTTTCCGTCAATCACAACTTCGGCAAATTTTACCCGCTGCACAACCGCTCTCATGCGTTTTCTCCTTTGGTTTATTTTCGTTCCACGGTCAGAATACCGTCAATTTTCATCATCTTTGTGATACAATTGTTCAAATGCTCTTTTCCGTCAACGGTGATCGTACAGTTGATCACAAAGGTACCATCCTTCATGGTGCGTGAATTGATGTTTGCAATCGGCACACGCAGGCCGCTGAGCATCACCGACACATCCGCCAAAATACCGATACGGTTGATGCCGGAAATAAGAAGGTTTGCATTATAAACCTCTTTCTGC